>JAGLYY010000250.1 GCA_023131935.1 Spirochaetales bacterium
TCTTCAAGGTTTCGCCGCTCAGGTTATCTATCCGTCCTTCAACCATTTGCGCAAGGAACTGTAATTCCGTTAAGGCGGTCTTGACCTCCTCCATGGTAGTTGCAGATTCATCGATCCTTGCTGCCATTTGGCGAATAGCTTTCATTTCCTCTTGTAAAGTGGTGAGTTCTTGATAGAGAGCTTCCGTGTCATTGACGATTTCATCGTGCTGCTGGTCCACATACTCGGTGGTAGCAATTCCCATACGTCCATACATTGACGCGCAGCCCAATAAAAGAGAGAAAATCACCGCTATAAGTCCAAGACGTTTCATTATTTAACCCCTTTCAATCAATTATTGAGTGTATACTATTTCTGCTATTAGTTGGAACACTTGCTGTCTTAGGTTCTGTTACTTATCAGGGAGATAAGATTTTTTCAAACACCACTCCAGGACGAAAGCCAGAATTGTTACTATAAAAGTGACTGCCTGTCATGGATACCTTATCCTGAATGAACAGATGAAGAAAATTATTTCAACAACGGGGGTTAATTTCAAAAGTGCTTTTCCTGAATAAAGGCAAGACAATCCTTGTCTAAATTATTAATCATTGATCCCTCTTAAATCTTCCCTCACTTTTAGTATCTTTAACCTCAAATCAATAATGTCCTCTTCAACAACCTTCCAAGTTCGCTCTAAATTCACTCCGAAGTATTCGTGAATAAGAATGTCCCTCATTCCTGCAATCTTCTTCCATGGTATTTCAGGGTATCTGCCTCTGAAATCTTGTGGTATATTCTTTACTGCTTCACCTATAATTTCCAAACGTCTTAAAACAGCATCTTGAATTAGGGTATTCTCGAAAAACTCATCATTATCAATTTCTTTTGTGTATTCCTCTATCTTCTCAATGCATTCCAAAATATCCTCGATATATACTCGCATATCTCTTCTCATAAGATTACTACCTGTTCTTTCAAAATTCTCTCCCTAAGAAGAGGTTTGATTGTATCATACTCCACTAAATCTACTTTTCTCCCTAATATTTCCTCAATTTCCAGTTTAAGTCCTACAAAGTCAAGTAAACTGATATCTTTCTCAATCTCTACCAATATATCAATATCGCTGTCCTCTTTCATCTCCCCCCGAACATAAGAGCCAAATAATCCCACCCTTTTAACTCCATAGCGTTGTAAAACTGGAAGAATTTTTCGCTTTATCTCCTCTATATCTATCTTCATGTTATCACCTTATCCGCCATTTCATATAACGAGCTTATGATAAAACCGTTGATGTTTTGTTGCACAAATAGTTTCATCAAACTTTTGGAGACTCATTCCCAACAAAATAAACTACACCGGTATGATAGATACTACCATAATACTGGCCGTTTTGGAAGTACATCGGAAACCTGTTGTGCCAAGTTCTATGTACATTATTTATAAATCCAGTACTCAACTTCATCTAATTCAAAACCTTTTTGATTTATACCTTTAAATTCTCTTTTAATTATCCCCCCATTTTGTTCAGGAATTCTTCGACTTGCACGATTTCTTTTATCAACTGGATATCGTAAATAGTTAAAATCAATATTCTTTCTTGCCCATGCTATCAAAGCGATAATTGCTTCAAAACCATGTTTTTCCCGTGGGCCGATTTCTTTATCCATATTCCTAACTCAGGATCCTTAGCGCCAATTTGATGAAGACCGGCACAACCAATGAACTCATTCAATTGTTTTTTTAGTATAACCATTTGTAAATCGTTACCTTTTTCAAGACTATTCAATGATGATGCTGCCCACCGAAAAGGGGATAGACGAACAAGTTTCATATAATCCAACTTTAGCTGTCTTCAGCATGACACGAATCAAACAGACTATCAAGCGGACTTTTTATTAGCCTTCTACGCTGTACCCCGGCGCAATAGCGTTCTCCGCGCAAGATATTCTTTAATCAGAAAGGCTCCGTAAAAAAATCGGGAAAGATGAGTGAAATTAAAGCGGTCACTGCTCTCTCCCGTCCGCCCGTACTCTGTTGCGGGTAAAGCATTTCATAATACAATGCCGAGGATATGACCTTCTTTCCATAATTCCTGGTCTCGGCGAAGGGGATCGCCTCCAGATAGAGATCGGCGGGCAGATCACCAAAAGCAGTATCCCACCGTCTGACCCGGGTCAGCCCGGCGTTGTACGCAAAGAGTCCTCTGGCTGCACCATCAACCCGGCTTAAAAGATTAGCCAGGTAAAAACTCCCAATTAGCAGATTTTCCTCCGGATCACTGAGCCGCGGCTGTTCAATCCCAATCCTTGCCCCCACCTCCAGTGCGGTTGCCGGCATTAATTGACTGAGTCCGACAGCTCCCACCGAACTGCGGATGTCAGGATCGAAGTAGCTTTCCTCACGGACAAGGCCATAGAAAAGAGCCAGTGAGATCCCCTTTTCAAAGACGGAAGCGCGGACCTCATCCTCCCAGGCAAGAGGATACAGGTGCCGAAGCTCCTCGAGGGCCGGCTCCCGGTCCGAAAGCTCCTGAAGATAATAGAGCGTCCTCATGGAATCGGACCAATTCTCCTTTCCGGCCAGCTTTTGGGCGAGAAAGAACAGATATTCATCTTTTATCTCCAGAGTTCGGGAGAGTTTGAAAGCTTCCTCAAGGAGATCATAGGTCAGATATCCTTGAAATAACAAATCCGCGGATGTATCCAGGCCGGTTCCAGGGATGATTAATTCCTGATCCGGCAACAGCTCGGCCGGGTCAATCCCAAGTTTTAAAGCAGAAAGGAGATAATAATAGCGGCCATCTCCGGCAGTAAATGCCTGGGTATAGTACTCGTGTGCCTCGAAGCCTGCATTTTTTAGTAGTCCCGATTCTACCGCGCGGCCGTTGAGATATCCATACTGCCCGACTGCCCTTTCAGACCCATAACTCTTCAAGGTTTCCCAGACTGCGTGCAGCCCCTGCCAGTCCCGCCTAGTTATCAATAACCCCGCGAGCTCGTCGAAAATGTCTTCATAGTATGAGGGGTCCTGCCAGAGCTTTACATAAGCTTCCAGCTCACGTGCTGTTTTCGAAGGGTTGGATCTGACATGAGAACTTAATACATACCAGAGCATCCGCTCCTGTTCGCCGCCTTGGGCAAGAAAAAAACTTTCACGGAACACCTCAGCAGCCTCTTCATGTCTCCCGGAGAAGCGGAGCAACATGGCCATCTTTTCCAGTGCCTTCTGAAGAACCGCAGTCCCGGTCCCCTCCCGGAGCTGCTGAATGAGCATGGCAAACCGGTCTATCCCCCGGGAATAATACCGGGATTTCCAGTAAGCATGGTAAAAATCATCTATAAGAACCGGATAATCAATATACCAGGCGAGGTCCTTTACAGACTCCAGAACACCAAGGGCCTGCCTAGGTTCATTTCGGGGAATCAGATTCTTTCCATAGAAAATACACAGCTCATCTTCAGTGAAATGGTTTAAACGGGCCTCTTCGAGGGAGAGGAAATCGTATGCCCGAACATGGAGAGGGGATGCTTCAACATTAAAGAAAAGGTCCCTGAAATGATCATCCCATCCGGAACGTCCGAGGCGGGCAGACGAAGCAGCCCGGAAAAGAAGAAGTTCCGGGTCTGAAAGAAACCCTGGGTCCGCCGTCGCGGTCTCATGAAGAGAAAGGGCATCGATGACCTGCCGGTCTTTATGCTGCCAGTACCGGGCTTCGATAAGGGCACGAAATTCAAATGTCCCTGGTTCAGGATCAAGACTTAAGGAAAATTGTTCAGCAGCCTGGTATCTCCCTGAATCAAGATAACTTCTTAAGAGTTTTTTCCTGGATTCACTCCGCCAGGGCTCATCTCCCTGTTCCGCTTCCAGGCCTAAAAGCAGGAGAGACCGGGTTGGATATCCCAATTTTTCGTAAATCAATCCAAGGTAATACGCAGCCCCTTTTCCAAGTTTTTTTACCTCTTTAACTTGAAAATCTTTCAATTCAACTGAAATAAGAAAACTGTATTCCCCCCGATCCAGCAATGCGGTTATTTCTTCGAGGTCATATCCCCAGAAAGATCCGCTTTTACAGGAGAAAGATGAGAAGAGAAGAATAAAAGCAAATAGTAATAGACTACTTTTCAGGTATAAAGAGATCATTCCCGGCGTAAATGAGATCCGGATTTTTAATGTTGTTTTCCTTCGCGATACTGCCATACAACCAGGGTGTCCTGTAATAGCTTGCTGAAATATCCCAGAGTGTATCACCCCAACGAATTCGATACCAGACTCCCCCAAGAACTTCTTCGCCAGGGGAGCTGGTTTCTTCTGCAACTGTCGTTTCAGTGGTTGTTTCCTCAGCAGTCTCAGTCTCTTCCGCGGAACTTTCGGGGGTTTCTTCAGCAGCTACCGCGACAGGAGCATCCCCCTCCGCCTGAAGTTTCGGGGTTTCCGGTCCTTGGAATAGCCGGTACAGCAGGATGGCGGAAAGAACAACAAGCAGAAGACCGAGAAGAACGAAACCGGCAATCCGTAATAAATTGCGTTTCCTGGGTTTTTCCGGTTCCGGCACCTGTACGGCCATCTGAGTCAATTGATTTGCCTCTTCCGGAGATATTCCCGGAGCAAATGCGCTGTCAAGCTCAAAATCGGGTATGTCGTAAACACTCTCCTCCGCTAAGGATTCGAGACTTACATGCAGACTCTGGGATTCACCGGTAAAGTCGTCGGAAGCGATAGCTTCCAAATTTCCATCATCATCGAGACCAATGATGAGTTGTATCTCCGGTTCTCCCGAGCCGGCTCCTTCTATATTTTCAATTACAAGGCTGCCAATATAGGTTGCGTCGGTAATCTCTTCTCCTGCCCCTTTATAAAGGTCTATCTGAACACTTTCCTGATTATCCTTTACGGTGGTCAGAACAAGTTTTTTCTTTCCTAATGATCCCTCTTCCAGGATCGGATAATAGGTACCATTAGCAATCTTGATGCCGATTGTGGGCTCGTTCACAATTCCTCCTTGCTTCCCCCCAGATAAAAGCCTACTTTCCGGTATGTGTTTTGTCAATGACTTTTCGCAAACTTGACAGTAGTGATATCAAACCACCATAATAATGGTATGTTCGAAGATATATCCATATTTATTGTTCCTGTCGCCATTATTATCGGCGCAATTGTCATTATCTTTCTCCAAAGTTCTAAATCGAAGAGGAAGAACTCGAAGAATGGCCGCAAAAAGATTAAAACGCGGGACAGAAACACCATCCTTAAGGATGCAAACCGGCGGCTTGCCCAGAACCCGAAGGATGTGGATGCCCTGCTTTCCCTTGGGGAGCTCTACTTCAGGGAACAGGAATATAAAAAGGCAATGAGAACTTATGAAGTTCTCGTTGATGCCTGTGCAACCAACCCCCAACTCGATGAGTTCGATGTTACCTTGAAATACGGGTTATCCGCGCTCAAGGTAAAAAATTACGATGAAGCATATAAAAGTCTTCTTATAGCCCGGAGTATGAATGCTGAACTTTTCGAAATAAATCACAACCTTGGATACCTTGAATACTTGCGTAAAAACTACGAAAAAGCAGCCAGCCTGCTCTCTCAAGCCAGAAAAATGAAACCTGAACATGTGACAACACTCCGCTATCTTGGACACAGCCTCTTTAAATTACAGAGGTATTCCGAAGCAGCGGCAATACTGCGTAAGTGTATTGATCTTGAACCGGAAGACAAGGAATCCCTCTTTGCTCTCGCTCAGGCCTATCACAACCTCGGGCAGAGTGATCAGGCGGTAAAAATTTTCACCCACCTGCGTCCGGACCCGAATCTTGGACCCAGCGCCGCCCTTTATTCCGGAACAATTCAACTGAATAGCCGTCAGCCCGCGAAAGCTGTCATGGATTTTGAAATCGGACTTCGGCATCCGGACATTCCACAGGAAACGAAGCTGGAACTTGAATACCGTCTCGCGGCTGCTTACATAAAACAACAGGAAATCCCCCCGGCACTGAAACTACTACAGGAGATTCAACTGGTTTCCCCTGGTTATAAAGATGTCGCGGAACTGATGAGAAAATACGGAGAATTGAGCAAAAACCGCAATCTCCAGATCTACCTTATGTCCCCCACATCTGATTTTGTTACTCTATGCAGAAAGCTGTCAATTTCCTTCTTTCCTCAGGCAAAGGTAAAAATCGTCGATATTTCGGTAAATAAAAACGATTATGCCGATATTCTCGCTGAGATCAGCACCCGAAAGTGGGAAGACCTGGTCCTGTTTCGTTTTGTAAGAACCACAGGCGTTGTTGGAGAACTCGTTCTCAGAGATCTCTATGGCCGGATTAAAGAGTTACGGGCAGGTAGAGGGTTTTGTCTGAGTGCCGGTGATTATACCGATGGGGCAAAACAGTTCGTTGAGGCCAGGCTTATCGATCTCATAGGAAAAGAAAGTCTTATGAAAAAACTCATCGAATTATCACCTGCTAGTATAGGACTCTGATTTATTAGCGCGTTCACCGGGACTCATTTTCTGATCAAGAGAAGATGTCTCTCCTCCTCAAGGAAAGGAACTTCCAGGGGCAGGATCTCCCCCTTCCCAACCATCAACCCCCGTTTCTGCAGCTCCTCAAGTTCTCCCTTTACGACAGCCATTTTACCTTTATAAGCCACAATCAATCCCCCATCGGTACACCGCTGCTCAAGGGGCATGTACCAATCCAAAAGGTTCCGGAAGGCACGAAATACAATGATATTAAAGGTCTCTCTGACCCCTTTCAGATCGACTTCAAGGATATTTACCCGCTCCTTAAGGCCTAGCAGGGCAATTACATTCCGGAGGAACCCGGCCCTGCGCCCGGACCGCTCAATAAGGGTAAGATGAAAGCGGGGAAGAAAAATAATAAGGGGAATACCGGGAAGCCCTGCCCCGCTCCCGATATCAGCAATCTTCCCGGGGGGCTCTTCATTGAGGACCGGAAAGGCCGCAAGGCTATCAAAAACATGCCGGACAAGGAAATCCTCTCCTGAGGCAGCTGTCAATCGGTAATCGGGATTCCAGCGTTCGACTTCCCGGACATAGGTTTCAAGGGAATGGAGCTGTTCTTCCGTCCAGGGGATGCGAAGCGCCTTTAGCCCCTCCTGCAGAGTGATCATCCCGGTACCCTTTTTCTTCCAAGAAAGACCATGAGAATTGCAATATCAGAATTTCGTACTCCCGAGATCCGGGATGCCTGTCCGACAGACAATGGACGGATCTCTCTTAATTTCTCCCTTGACTCGGAGGAGATCCCTTCGAGGGTATCGTAGTCAAAATCATCAGGGATCCTGACCTTCTCCATTTTCTGGAACCGGCATATCTGCCGCTCCTGTCTTTGGATATACCCTTCATATTTCACATCGAGCTCTGCCTGAGTTAAAACATGATGGTGGGCTTCTTCAAGTTCCGGCAGGATTGCGGTAAAATCACTAATATGTATCTCCGGAATCTTTATAATCTGAATGAGAGATTTCCCGATCTGCTTAGTCCCAATCTGTTTATGAAAGTCTCCACCAATAGCGGAGAGGTCCCTCTCTTTCAGCGTGCGTTTCCTTAATAGCTCTTTGACCTCCTCGATTTCACCGACCTTCCTTTCAAGCCGCTCCCTGGCTTCCTCAGACTGGAGGCCTGTCTCATATCCCTTGTTAAGGAGACGTTTATCCGCGCTGTCGTGACGCAGGGAAAGGCGGTATTCCGCCCTGCTGGTAAACATTCGGTAAGGTTCTTCGGTCCCGAGGGTTACAAGGTCATCAATGAGCACCCCCGTATAGGCTTCGGCCCTGGAGAGGATGAGGGGCTCCTTTCCCTGAAGGCTCCGGGCCGCGTTTATCCCTGCCATCAAGCCCTGACCGGCTGCCTCTTCATACCCGCTGGTTCCGTTTGTCTGCCCCGCGACATACAGTCCCCGGATCCGTTTCGTCTCGAGACTTGGATACAATTGCCTGGGGTCTAAAAAATCGTATTCAACAGCATACCCTGGACGCATCACCTCGACTCTCTCTAATCCAGAGATAGTTCTGAGGAAATCGAGCTGGACTTCTTCGGGGAGAGATGAGGAAATCCCGTTCAGGTACATTTCCTCACTTTCAAAGCCCTCGGGCTCCACAAAAATCTGATGCCGGCTCCGTTCAGGGAACTTGACAACTTTGTCTTCCAGACTTGGACAATAGCGGGGACCTACTCCCTCGATTGTTCCGGAATAGAGGGGGGATCTATCCATGTTTTTCCGGATCACCTCATGGGTCCTGTCATTTGTATAGGTGATGTAACAGGAAACCTGGGGTCGATTGATGGTGTCATTGGAAAAGGAGAAGGGAAGTGCCTCCTCATCTCCCGGCTGTTCCTCCATCTTTGAAAGATCGAGAGAACTCCGCGCGACTCTTGCGGGGGTCCCTGTTTTCATCCGGCCCAGCCTGAACCCCATCCGACGGAGGTTTGTCCCGAGACCGATGGCCGCCGGTTCCCCAAGACGTCCCGAGAAGGTGGAATATTCACCGATAAAAATCTTCCCCTCCATGAAGGTCCCGGTGGTCAGGACCACCCGCTTTGCTGTGTACCGACTGCCCCGTTCGGTGATCACCCCCCGGATTTCCGTGCCTTCAGTATTCAGGAGCAGATCAATGACGGTATCCTGAAAAACAAAGAGGTTTTCCTGCTTTTCCACCGTTTCTTTAGCAAGCTGATTATAAAGAAACTTATCCGCCTGGGCCCTTGGTGCCTGAACAGCGGGGCCCCGTCTGCGGTTTAGGATTCGAAACTGAATCATCGTCGCGTCGATTAACTTTCCCATCTGTCCGCCGAGGGCATCAACCTCACGAACAATGTTGCCCTTGGACAGCCCTCCGATAGCGGGATTGCAGGATAGTCGTCCGATGGCATCGAGGCTCTGGGTAATGAGCAGGGTCCTGAAACCAATCCTGGCTGTTGCCAGGGAACCTTCGATTCCCGCGTGGCCGCCGCCAATCACTATCGCGTCAAAATCCATGTCCTGGTTAACTCCTACTTTCCGACACAAAAATTACCAAACATGGTGTTCAGTATATCCGCGGAGGTTACCTCCCCGGTGATCTCCCCAAGGGCATCGAGAGCATCTTTCACATCCAGAGCCACAGCGTCAATTGGCACTCCCAACCCAAGGCCCTGATCGACAAGGGCAAGAGCTTCTACAGCTTTTTCAAGAAGGTCCTTTTGTCTGCCCGAATCAATAACCGCACCGCTATCCGGGGCAGCGGTTCCCAGCAGCCTGTTCCCAATCTCCTCTTCAAGAAGATGGAAACCCTGTCCCGACAGAACACTTACCGGAATAAATCCTTCCGGCGCCGGGGCACTGCCCTCCAGGTCGGTCTTGTTCCAGATACCGATACAATTGTGGTTCTTCAGGTACTCCCGGTCTTCATCCACCAGCCCTTCACAGGAATCCACAAGATAGAGAACAAGTTGAGCGGTTTGGATTATCTGACCGCTCCTTCGAATCCCCTCAACCTCAACCGGGTGTTCTGATTCCCGCAGCCCCGCGGTATCGTAAAGGCTGACAGGTATTCCCCGGATGGTTACCCAGGATTCAATGTAGTCCCGGGTGGTACCATGGATATCAGATACGATCGATCGGTCCTCCTTAAGAAAAAGGTTGAAAAGACTCGATTTTCCCGAATTTGTACGGCCAGCCAGAGCAACCCGTACCCCTTCCTGGAAAATTCTACCTATTCTGTAAGTTTGAAGGAGTTCTTCCAACTTATTTTTCGCGGCATACAGGGATTCGGTTTCCATGGGGATTCCCGAGTCCTCCTCATCCTCCGGATAATCAAGTTGTATCGCCAGAGAGCTCATGAACCGGGTAAGCGTTTCCTTAGCGGTGTTGATCCGTTCTTCGATGGAGCCGCTTAACCGGTGGAGAGCAAGGGTGTGTGCCCGCCGGGATTTTGAGGTTACAATTTCATTCACCGCTTCCGCCCGGGTAAGGTCCATCTTTCTATTGAGAAATGC
>JAGLYY010000251.1 GCA_023131935.1 Spirochaetales bacterium
AAACTGGGATACACCCTTACAAAATCTTACGAAGTAATGAGGATAACATCATGACAGACAGCTTACAGGAAACAATTTCAAACGAAGGGATGGTCCTCGTTTATAATTGTATGGTTGATCCGAAATCAGCGGAGGAATATAAAACAAGTTTGCCTGAAAAAATTAAAACCCGGAAAAAGATAATTTTCATCCGGCCTGGAGAAGCTAAAGAGGTTTTAAGAAAACACCACTTCACCCATCTCATCATTTCAGGATCAACCGCCTCCTCCCTTAATACGTCCCCCTGGGAGGAGGAACTCAACCTGGTAATCAGTCATTTTCTGCAAGATAACAAGGCAATCCTCGGTATCTGCTACGGGCACCAGATGCTTGCTGCTCACCTCCTTGGGAAATCCTGCCTGAAAAAACTGGAGCAGCCGGAATTTGGCTGGAACGCCATTAAGCTAAGAGAACACCCCCTATTCGAAGGGGTTACATCCCATGTTTTCTGTGAGATTCGTTATGATGCTATCGCCAGCCTTTCCCCCTCCTTCACTATTCTCGCTGAGAACGAACTCGGTATACAGGGATTTCAATATAAGTCCCACCATGTGTATGGTCTTCAATTTCATCCGGATTTTAATTCTCAGGAAGTCTCAGCTTATTTTGAAGAATTACAGAAAACTGAACCTCTGTTCGATGAGGTTTTTATCAACAAGTTTCCCGGCACAAATACCGATACCGATGGTTCCAGGATCCTTTCAAACTTTGTGAATAACTAAATTAATGGAGAATATAGAATGATTGATCTCAAACCATTGCAGTGTGTCCCTCTAACTGAGATACACACTGTTTTCCTCGATTCATTCAGTGATTATGATATTCCCATCGACCTTCCCTTCTGGAAGTTCAGGAATATGTACGAACGGCGCGGAATTGACCTTGACTACTCCATGGGAGTTTTTATTGATAACAAACTTTCCGGTTTCATACTTAACGGCATACGGATGTGGGAAGGAAAAACCACAGTATATGACAGCGGGACGGGAGTTGTGCCTGAACATCGTCGGAAGGGTTATACAAAAGCCATGTTCACAAAACTCCTGAAAATATTCCAGCGGGATGGGATCAAACAATACCTTCTTGAGGTACTCCAGTCGAATACGGGGGCATTTGAGCTATACAAAAAATCCGGTTTTAAAGTAACAAGAAAATTCTCCTGTTACCAGTTAAGCTGTGAATCAATTAGGCCAGCACTAACTCAGAATGAAATTCAGATTGAAAATGAGAGTATCCTTTCCGCTGACTGGGATGTATTGCGGGAAATGTGGGATTTCAATCCTTCCTGGCAAAATTCAATCGACTCTGTCTTAGCTGTTCCTGAATCCTTCAATTTTATACTCAACCGGAAAGGGAATATGATTCAGGGATACGCGGTTATTCACCGGAAAACCGGGGATATTCCCCAGATCGCGGTACACCCGGATCACCGTGGCAAAGGTATTGGAAGCTGCCTTATATCCGCGCTTCCAAATTATACCGAAGCAAAAAAATTGGGATTCATCAATGTTGAAAAAAATATCGATAGCATTCAGCACTTCTTGGTAAAGATAGGATTCACGGAAATTGCCTCACAATATGAAATGCTTTTAGAAATTGATAAGGAATGAACCGGAATATTCCCGTTCGTTTTTTTCATTCTCCGAAAATAATCAAACTTAAAGAAACGCACTATCATGAAATCATTAGCCGGTGATATGAAGAACCTTTTTCTGTATACTTAAGATAAAAGAAGGAGAAAAAGTTATGGAGATTATCGATTTATCTGAAAAAGAGGAAGGGACCTACTTTCTCTGTCTCGAAAACTGGTCCGAGGAGATCAAGGAGGCAGGTCCGCATAAGGAAAACTGGTACCGCGGGGTAAAGGAGAAAGGCCTCCGTGTAAAACTTGCCCGCTCGGAAGATGGGAAGATCTGCGGGATGATTCAGTATCTTCCGATTGAAGAATCATTTGTAGAAGGAAAAGACCTCTATGTGGTCTACTGTATCTGGGTCCATGGTTATAAGCAGGGAGTCGGCAATCAGCAGAAAAAGGGAATTGGAAAAGCCCTTCTTGCCGCCGCCGAACAGGATGTCAGGGACCTTGGGGCGAAGGGTCTTGCCGCCTGGGGAGTTTCCGTACCCTTCTTCATGCGTGCATCCTGGTTTCGCAAACAGGGTTACCGGAAAGTCGATAATATCGGTATGCAGATACTTCTCTGGAAGCCGTTTACTTCAGATGCAGTCCCCCCCGTATGGATCCGGCAGAAAAAAACCCCTCCGAAAGTACCGAGAAAAGTTCAGGTATCAGCTTTTCGGCTTGGCTGGTGCCCCGCGCAGAACCTGGTGTTTGAACGGGCAAAACGCGGTGCCGCTGAATTCGGCAATAAAGTTGATTTTCAGGAGTATGATAAACTGAAGAAGATTATCAGTAAAAAGGCGCGGAAACTCAAGCGAGCGATACGATGAATTAAGGAGCTCCGATGAATAACTCTATTCCTAATGATACCTTCAAGACAATCATAAACCGTAAATCGATTCGGGCTTTCCAGGACCGGCCGATTCCCACGGATGTAAAAAAACAGATTATCAGCGCGGCTCTTCGCTCCCCCACCGCAGGGAATATGATGCTCTATTCAATTATCGAGGTGGCGGACCAGGGAAAGAAAGAAACTCTGGTAAAAAGCTGCGATAATCAACCCTTCATCGCGAAAGCCCCCCTGGTGCTGCTCTTCCTTGCCGATATGGAGCGCTGGAATGATTATTTTTCCTGCTGTGATGTTCAGGAACTCTGTCAAAAAAGAGATGCCCCTTATCGGACACCTGTGGAGGGGGACCTGTTTATCGCCGTTTGTGATGCCCTGATCGCGGCCCAGACCGCGGTGATAGCTGCTGAGTCTCTCGGAGTCGGGTCCTGCTATATCGGTGATATTCTCGAAAACTACGAGATCCACCGAAAGCTCTTCAACCTGCCCCGGTATGTTCTTCCTATCACCCTCCTCTGCCTCGGGTATCCAACCGAACAACAAAAGAACAGGGAAATCTCTTCACGGTTTGAGGAGAAATACATCCTCTTCAAGGATACCTACCATCATCTCAACGAAAATGATTTCGCTGAAATGTATAAACCAATGCAGAATAAGCATTTCGCGTCGGGGAACTATATCAAAGGCGCGGGAAATATCGGACAGCATTATTATCTCCGAAAGGTTTCCTCAGAATTCTCCCTGGAAAGGAACCGATCGGTCAGGGAAATGTTAAAAAACTGGTCTCAAGAGAATTCTTGAAATCATTATGAAACCAATTTTTTCAATATCATCACCGTCGCTAAACTGTCTGTCGGGGAACCCTTATTACAACCTGCCGGGTACTCTGAGTATCATGAAGCGCCTCTATCGCGAAGGTTTTATCGATGGATTCGAATTCCAGTACCTGATCGAGTGGGTTCCCGGAAAACCACCCCGGGCCGAGATAAAAAATCGATTGCCTGCCTGGAAAAAGAGCAAAAAATACTCCGTCGACGAGCTGATTCACCTCCTGAAACAGGCAGATATTCCCATCCAGTCGATCCATGCACCGCGCGATATCGGCACAAGGCTCTGTTCAGATGACCCTGATATCATCAATAGCGGGATATCTCTCATCCGGGACAGCTTGACCCTTGCCCGGGATACCGGCGCGAAGATATGCGTTTTTCATCTCTGGGATACCTGGAAAGAGGATTTCCAGCCTGCTTTTTTGCGGACCGTGTTTTTCAAAGAAACTTCACAGTACCCCGGCATCACCGCCGCTGTCGAAAATATTCCGACTCACCTTGCGGCCGCAACTCCCTATGCCCTCGTCAGGGATTTCGATCATATCACCCTTGATCTTCGGTGGGCTGCCCGGTATGGTGACTTTAGCAAATACGAGGCTCTCGCCGATAAAATCGTGAATGTCCATCTATCCGGGGTTCTTAAAGAGGGACACTGGCGGATGGACCCATCCTGGTTCCCGAAACGTGCAGAGCCCTTCCGGTTACAGGACGCGATTGCTACGATCCGAAGAAAATGGCGATCGGAAGCGCTATTCACCCTTGAGCCCTGCGGACTGTCAGCCAAAGTGGATTGGATTGAGTTTATCGGTTCAATGAAAGAGCTGAAAGTATACTGCACATGAAAAAACTGTAAGGAAGTAGAAGGCTGGAAATAGAATGAACCGTCTTTACGTTTCTGATCTTGATATGACCCTGCTTCAGGAAGACGCCACCCTTTCGGAATTTTCCCGGAGGGGAATTGACCTGCTCTATGACGAGGGGATCCTTTTCACCATCGCGACCGCTCGGAGCATCTATTCAATCATACAAATTCTTGGCGATATCAAGCTTCACCTGCCGGTTATCGAGATCAATGGCGCCTATATCTCGGACCTTGAAACAGGAAAGCATTTCCACGTCGAAGGGATCGATACAGACCTGGTCGACCTCCTGTGGCACCTCGGGAAGAAACACCGGGTTACCCCCTTTCTCTCTACCAGCAATGAAGAAGGCGATAGACTCTACGCTCCTGAACCTGAGAATGAGGGGATTGGATGGTACCTGCGGGAAAGACAGAAAAACCGGGACAAGAGGCTTCATGAATTGAAGGACTTTACTGATGTGCGGAGTGAGACTTTTGCCTGTTTTACCTACATCGCCGAGAAGACCCGTATCGACAGCCTCGCGGAAACCCTCCGGTCCCTCTATCCGGATAGAATATCCTTCCACTATTATGAAAATCCCTACCAGCCGGGGTATTACTGGCTCAACGTCCATGGTATCAGGGCCACAAAAGCTCAGGCGGTGAAGAGGCTGGCTGAGGATTCAGGTCTGTCGGACTATGAAATTACCGTTTTTGGGGACCATGTCAATGATATTCCTATGGTAAAGTCGGCTGATCGGGGAATTGCTGTTGAAAACGCAATCGATGAGGTTAAGTCCCATGCCGATTTTACCATCGGTCCGAACAGGGAGGACAGTGTAATCCGTTTCATCCTTGAGGAAAACGGAATAGCCCTGCCCTCCCGGGAAAGGAAATAGAGGAAGAGGAAAAATGGTAGGTCCGGAAATTCCCGCCCTGTACCGGCTGAAAAAAACTGATATCGAGGCGGGCAGTGATCTATTAGCCAGAGCTTTCCTTAATGATCCCCTCTTTACCGCTTCCCTGAATGGAGAACCCCAGCCTGAGAAGATCATCCATATCATTTTCAAGACTGTGCTGTACACCACCATCGACCATGGAGTTGCTTACGCGCCCTCTAAAGATCTCGAGGGTATCATACTCTGGCAGCCGTCCAATAGATCCGGCATCTCATTCAGGGCTATGACTTTCGGTGGGGGCCTCGATCTTCTCCGGGCAAAGCCGGAAAGCCTAAAAAGGCTCCTTCGGGGAGAAAGACTTATACGGAAGGAACATCTACAGCTTTTACCGGAGGAGCACTGGTACCTCGCGGCGATCGCGGTAAACCCGGAACTACAGGGGAAGGGAATTGCCAGTGGTCTGCTCGGCCAATGTCTTAATGCAATCGATTGTCTGCATTTTCCCTGTTTTCTTGAAACGGAAAATAAACGGAATGTCCCGCTCTACGAAAGATTCGGTTTTCAGGTAAGAAAAACTCTCAAACTTCCGGAAACCGGAATACCCTGCTTTCTTATGATACGGGAATCCAGGGTACCTTAAGCGATGGCGCTAAAAGAATCGGATCTTTATCCCCCAATAAAAAAATATCTTGAGCATCAGGGATACCAGGTAAATGCCGAGGTTGCCCACTGTGACGTCACCGCCCGAAAGGGGGATGAGCTTATTATCATCGAGCTAAAAGTGAAGTTTGGAATTTCCCTCCTGATCCAGGCGGTGGAACGGCAGCGAATTACCGATTCAGTCTACGTTGCCATTCCGGTTCCCCCGGGAAAATCTTTGCCGCCGAACTACAAAGGGATCAAACTGTTGCTGCGCAAGCTGGAGATCGGACTTATCCTCGTTTATTTTTTGAAGCGACAAACAAAAGTCGAGGTTGCTTTTCATCCGGACCGGTACGAAGCGAAAAAAAATCGGCAAAGGAAAAAGGAGGTTATCCGGGAGTTAAGCGGAAGGATTGAGGATTTTAATACCGGAGGAACAACTTCTTCTGTAGAACGGATTACCACCTATAAACAGAACGCGATTCAAATTGCCGTCTACCTTGGTTTTTTAAATAAGGCAACCCCCGCGATACTCCGGGAAAAGGGGACAGGCCCGAAAACCCAGAGTATTTTAAAGAACAACTATTATGGATGGTATGAAAGGATCGGCCGGGGACTCTACCGCCTCCACCCCCAGGGACAGGAATCCATAAAAAAATATCCGGAACTGGCCGCGTACTACTCCGATCTATTCTATACAGATGATGATCTCCTTCCAGGGGAATAAGTATCTCCCCTTATTTTTTTACCGTTTTCTTTCGATAGTAATAGCATATGAACATTGAAGATTTTGATACTATTGATCTGCTCCTCGTCTGCGGCCTTCCTGGGTGCGGAAAATCACATTTTGCGGGGAACTATTACCGTAGTGGTGACAGGAAGCGTATCAACCGGAAAGAAATTCGCAGCCATCTTTATGAAATGACATCCTTCGGAGAACAGTGGCATGAGGACCTTTTCAACGAAAAAGATGAACATCTGGTAAAACATGTGGAACGAAAACTCATAGAACATTTTCTTCAGAATAACGAAAAGGTCCTGATTGACAACGTCAGTGTCACAGCGGAATCGAGAAAAACCTATACAGCTATCGCGAACCGTTTCAACCGCTCTATTGGGGTTATCTTCCTCAATCCCCCTCTTCAAGTCTGCCTTGAGAGAAACCGGAATCGTCCCGATCCGGTACCGGAACTTGCTATTACCAATCTCTACGCATCGATTGACTTGCCGGCGAGGAAAGAGGGTTTTCGAAATATTATGGTGATTTCAAACTATTAATATAATACAGGAATACCTATGAAACATCATCTCCATAAAGTTATGGAATTACAAAAATACCACTATGTAGAAATATACTGTGATAGTGAAGCGTTAATCTTCATCGCCGATGACGACAACTACAATAATTACATCCTGGACGAGGACTATGATTATTATGGTGACGAGGTATACACTTCCCCCTTCTTCATTGCTCCCCCCTACGCCGGCCGTTGGCATCTCGTTGTTGAACAACTTAATACAAACACAGCATTGAATATCCGTGTACAGATTAAGGAAAAAGGTTAGAATCTTTCTTGTATGAGCAGGAAACCCTCTTACCTTTTACTTCATGAGTCCGGAGATTTACAAAGACGGATCGGGGAAATCGAAGAGATTTATCGTGATTGCACCCTCTGCCCTCACCGGTGCCGTATCGATCGGACCAGTGGAGAAAAGGGATTCTGTAGAAGCGGGATACTGCCGACAGTAGCTTCCTTCGCGCCTCACTTCGGGGAGGAGCCCCCCCTGGTAGGGTGCTACGGTTCAGGCACTATTTTCTTTTCACAGTGTACTCTGAAATGCGTTTTCTGTCAGAATTACGACATCTCCCAACTTGACCGGGGGCAGGAGATCTCTTGCCATGACCTCGCGTACATGATGATCTCCCTGCAGGAACAAGGCTGCCATAACATCAATTTCGTAACTCCCACCCACATGATTCATCCGATCCTGAAGAGTCTATCGATCGCGATTCCCATGGGTCTTAAGGTCCCCCTTGTGTACAACTCCGGGGGGTATGATTCAATTTCCACTCTTCAGCTCCTTGATGGAATATTCGATATCTACATGCCCGATTTCAAGTATGCCGACTCCGAAATCGGCTTCGACCTGAGTGGTATTGAAAACTATCCATCGGTCGCGGCCGGGGCTGTCAGAGAGATGCACAGACAAACAGGAGATTTGAAACTGAACAGCCAGGGGATCGCCGAACAGGGACTGATTGTCCGCCACCTTGTTCTTCCAGGAAACCTTGCCGGTACCGATAAAATCATCAATTTCATCGCTGAGCTTTCCACAAATACCTATTTCAATCTCATGGATCAATACAGACCGGAATTCCATGCCCGGGAATTCCCCGGCCTTCGCAAACGTGTCCCCCTTATGGAGTTTCAGGAATTCCGGCAGATGGCGATAAAAAGGGGACTCAGGAGACTGGCCCGATAGGCTCTTCAGGCAGATATCCCCTCCTGTCCGGCAGTTCTCTCCTGTCTGTTTCTTTCTGACCTCTACCCCTTGCCTGCACCTCATAAGAGGATGTATGCTCTACCCATGTGTGATACGGTTGTTAGTTTTAAATCCGGCATCCCGGGCAGATCTTATTTTGGAAAAAACTCCGACAGAGACCCCGGGGAATTGCAATTCATTGATGTTTCATTAGGTCCCGTAAAAGAATTTGAGGAACGCCCCTTTGTCGAAAATCTTAAAAAGTACTCCGAAGGACCTTTTCTCCTGTTAAAAAGGATTTTCGGAGACTTTCCGTTTCCCTATAAGGCTGTCCTCTCCCGGCCCTCGTGGATGTGGGGCGCGGAGATGGGGATAAACGAAAAAGGGGTAAGCATCGGAAACGAAGCTGTTTTTTCAAAAACGAAATCGACCAAAAAAGGCCTCCTTGGGATGGATATCCTCCGCCTTGCTCTTCACAACAGCGGGTCCGCTAAAGAAGCTCTCGAGTTTATCATCCACCTGATTGAAAAGCACGGCCAGGGGGGGGATGGCTCCTATAAGGGGCATCTTTTTTACCACAACTCATTTCTGATTACAGACGGGAAAGAAGCCTTTGTGCTGGAAACTTCGGCCAAAGAATATGTATGGAAGAGGGTATCAGGTTCCGCTTCCATTTCCAATGTATATACCATCGGAGAGGATTTTGACAAAATCGAATCCCCCTCGATGATGGGTACTCCTGTAAAAAATGTTTCAAATATTTCTTATGGCAAATTTGCCAATTTTAAAAAACACCATGAAAGCAGATTTTACGCTTTTTTCTCCAGGGGGAACAGCCGGCAGACCTTCACGAGTGAAACCCTTAAGGGAAAAGAATCCTCCCTGAATACTATGCGGAAACTACTTCGCTCTCATATGACCGCCGATGATTCCCCTTCGAGGAATATGTCGTCTATCTGTATGCATGCCCGGGGACTCGTGAGTTCCGAAACTACCGCCTCCTTCATCGTTGAATATACCGATCATACTCCGGTTCTCTGGTTCACCTCCTCTCCCTACAGCTGTGTGAGCCTGTATAAACCATTGGTTCTGTCAGGGGCTTTCAACGGAAAGAATCCATTTAAAGACCACGATTTTGCCCTCGCCTACGCGAAGGAACAGCGGGCAAACGTATCTAAATTTTTCAAGGACCACTCCCTCTTCCTGGAAAAGATAGCACCCCGACGGGATGCCCTTGAAAGGGAATTTGAAGATGGGATCTCTGAATGGATAAAAGATGGAGCAGCCGGCACACCTGATTGTGCCCGGTATTATCAGAGGGAAGAGAATTACCTTTCTGATGCCCTTTCTCTCATAAATAACAGTTAAGGAGTTTAAGTACTTTGAAGAATAATCAAAATCAGCGAAATACCCTTGCAATTCTCTGGGATATCGAAAATGTTACCCCCGGAAGTGGTTCGCGGTTTGTCGAGGGGCTCCTGGACTACGCGAAAGATATTGGAAAGCTGGCTACCGCCACCGCTTATGGTGACTGGACAAAGGGAGGGATCCGCAAGGTGGCGGAATCTCTGGCGGACAACGGCTTTGAGCTGATACATGTCCCGAAAGCCCGGAAAAACTCAGCGGATATCTCCCTGATCACCCATGCTATAGAAATGATTTACCAATATCCGCACCTTAAGTCTTTTATCATCATCACCGGTGATGTAGATTTCCGCCCCCTTTTACTTACCCTGCGGAAACATGGACTTGAGATCATCATCATCTGCGACGCGAAAAACGCGAGCGAAGATCTTCTTTTACTGGCAGATGATTACAAGGATTATCGCTTGATTCTGCCGGACACCGATCTGGATCAGGAAACTGACACCAGGGAACCTCAGGAAAGGGAGCCGCTGGATAAACAGGCAGCCTTCGATCTCCTCGCGGAAGTTGTGGAAATGATGTACCGGGATAAAAGAAAAAGGACCCCCTCTCTTGGGGCCTCAAAGGTCAGGATGACCCTGCTAAACAGCGGGTTCGATGAATCGAAGCTTGGATTTTCATCATGGAAGAAATTCGTCCTTGCCGCCGCGGCGAAAGGACTCATCAAACTGGAATATACTGAAACCGACATCCTTCTGAAACCCAGGGAAATGATTAAGCAACAATCCGGGAAAGAGCATTATCCACCACCAATAAAAGCACTTCTCGATGCCATCGGTAAGCTTTCCCCGGGCAAGAAGGAGTGGGTCTCATTTTCAGCCGTCAGCAACAAGATCCTTGAGAACAACATCAACATCCGGAAATATGGATACAATAAACTGAAAAAGCTGGTTCAGGCCGCAGAAGTTCGAAATCTAGTAGAATCAAAAAACGATAATCTACTATGGTCTGTCAGATTACTATGAGCCTATGACAGTCGAGCAGGATACGAGACAGATCATCAACCATCTCCTTTCCACCGGAAGTTGCGGAGAAGCTGAGATCCAGAAACTCTACCGCCTCCTCTGTAAGCAGACCCATCCCGACCTGACCGGTAAAGATGGGTCACAATTTCTCAAAGTGCAGCAGGCTTTCGAGCAGCTCCAGGGAAATTCCTCTTTATCGACCTCATTCCCGCGGCTTGAGAATTTTGATCCTTTTCAGCTTCTCCGGGATATGGGATATGAGCTCCCGCTTTCCCCGCAGGCATCTCTTTACATTGCTCTTGACCGGTACCTTTCCCTCGGTCTCCTATCCTTTAAAATGCGGTCTAAAGAAAACCTGCGTAACCGGAATATTTCAGTGCTTCGAACGGTGCTCTTCTGGGCCCAGCAGTATGATCCCGCTTTTATTGACATCTTCCTTAGGCTAAACCGAAATATCTTCCAATTTTCTCAAAGCACCCAGCAGATGAAAAATTATACCTATGGGAAAAAAATCACTCTCGACGGATTCCGTATCTTCTTTGAATATCAGGAAATGGGAAGAGAAGGCTCCAGGAAGGTGTGCGGCGAAAAACTGGTTTTAGCGGGAAGGATCATCACCCTGGCTGTTGGAGCTTCAAACCCTCTTGTAGATTTTTGCAGTTGGGCCTTGAAGGAGATCACCCTAGAACCGGCGCTTATATTAAAGGGACAAACTGCACAAGGCTGATTTCCGTTTCATGGAGCTGCCCAAACTCCTTTCGAATGGTTATCAGCCTCTGCGGGAAAGATGATCCGACTGGAGCAACAAGGACCCCCCCCTCTGCAAGTTGTTCAAGAAGGGGCGGAGGAATACTTTTGGGAGCTGCAGTTACGAGAATTCCATCGTAGGGCGCATACTCCGGTACCCCCTTCTTCCCATCTCCGGTAAAGGTGATGATATTCGAATACCCTTCCTCTTTGAACCTCACTTTCGCGTTCGCGGCAAGATTTTCACGAATTTCAATCGTCACTACCTCTTTAGCAAGACAACTCAGGATCGCGGTCTGATAACCGGATCCGGTCCCAACCTCAAGGACCCGTTCATCCCCCCGTATATCACAAAGTTCAGTCATCAGCGCGACTATGTAGGGTTGAGATATTGTCTGCCCCTCCCCTATGGGAAGCGGATAATCCCCATAAGCAGAATTTCTTTTTCCTTCAGGAATGAAATGGTGCCGCGGGACCTCTCTCAGGGCTTTCAGCACCCGAACATTCCCGATACCCCGGGCCGCAATCTGCCTCCGGACCATCTGTTCTCTAAGGTCTTCCCAGTGTTTTTCCCGATCTCCCGCCATGCACGATCCTCCATTTCGGAG
>JAGLYY010000252.1 GCA_023131935.1 Spirochaetales bacterium
CAGCCAGGGATTGATGAGGTAAATTTCTGGCTGAAGCGTCAAATACGATGGATTTCCTATCCAAGACCTTGCCTTTGGCTTATTTCAAACAGACTGTGAACATGCGAGGGCAACAAAATAAGTAAGCCATCAAAAGTTTTTTCATAGAGCTATAGTCTCTACTCTTCTGTTTTAGCTTGAGGGTTTCACATGGACTTATGGCGCGCCTTTGAGATTCTTGAAATCGATGAAAATTCCTCCCCCACCGAAATCAAGCAACGCTATAGAGACCTTGCTGCCATTTGGCACCCAGACCACCATAGTGACAATCCCCGGCGCCAGCAAATAGCACAGAAAAAAATGAAAGAGGTGAATGCTGCGTATGATTGTATATGCGCCTATTTGTTGCAAAAGAAGAATGCCGGCATCGAAGCAGAGGCAGCAGACACTTATTGGAGTAAAGTCATAGTTACTTGCCCCCATTGCGGAATCAAGAATAGAGTCGGGGCTTATGATCAGGCAGATGCAATAAGATGTGGCAAATGTGGAAAATACCTGTTTGGCTATGTCGGTGAGAGTCAAGAAGATGAGTGGGAAAAAAGAACTTTATGTGGCGATGAAAACTGTATTGGGGCAATTGGGCCTAATGAAAGATGTAACTATTGCGGAAGATCATTCGAAGAAGCGAGAGAGGAATCAAAACACAGTGAAACCCTAAAAGAGGAAGAACTACAAAAAGCCGCTGAGAAACATAGGAGAGAGCAAAAGATAAAATTCGGCTTATACATAGCTTTTGGCGCTTGCGTGATCGTTTTTGTTGGGTTCATAATTTCAGACTCCCTTGATAACGTGCCTGAACAAAAGGCAGCTAGACCACAACCCTCGCTCGGGGAGTGGTCAATTATCCCGGCGCCGACTGAAGAAACCGTGAAAAAGGCTGCAAGCTCACGAACAGGCCCAGCTAAAGACTTTCCGAAAGAGGGCTTTAGTTATGAAAACTACTTCACTAAGGAATACTTTAATAAGTCCAATCTCGACAAAGACGAGATTGTGACCCTTCAGCGAGATCTTGCGATTCTTGGTTACAAGCCTGGACACGCTGATGGAATTATCGGAAACAAAACGCTCACCGCCGTCAAGCAATTCTCAAATGATTTCAGACCTAAAGCAAGTGAGTTATATGCGAGTCATTTGGTCGCTCTAGTAAACTATCATGCCAATATTGCCAGTGCACATCCTGATTGGTGTAAGTTGTGCGAGGGTGGTGAATTGATCAAGTGGCTGGGGGAAAAACCGGAAGGGTTTAGAAATGACGTCGAGCAACACGTAAGTGCTGGAGACCCCAGAGCAATCATAAGTCTCTTAAATTGGTATAAATTTGAGAAAGAAAAACCCACGCCATTATCTTTGCCCAACACGAGTATTGTAAAGAGATCATTTGACCGAGGATTGGCACCTCTTAGAATCAAAACAAAGTATGCAGACCAACACCACTATATCAAACTTGTAGATTTTTCTCGCAAAAAAGAGATTCTAACAGCCTTTATTCGCGGTGGGACCACTTTATCTGTTGATGTCCCACTGGGTAACTGCGAGCTGAGGGCAGCCGTTGGAAAGACATGGTATGGTGAAAGGTTCCTTTTTGGCCCAAATACAGTATATTCAAAAGCTGACAAGATCTTCGATTTTAAGGTGAAGGGTAACGATGTGCAGGGATACACCGTAGAACTATTTCTGCAGACTCACGGGAATCTTTCTACTAGCAAGATATCGCCCTTCGATTTCTAAAAACGGCGCCCGAGAAATTTTGTGAATGGGGTCAGGCCCTCCAAAAACACGGCGGGCAAGCCCTCCAGAAAGACGGCGGGAAATCCTAAACTATTAGCCAAGTTAAGGCCTTCATTATTCACGTCGCCATGGGGAATGGTGAAGAATGAAGACCTAATACCACACTTTTTCAATAATTGGTATTTTCCATGCGTATTTTATACCTAATAATTCCGTCTTGCTTTTTGTTTCCCTTGTGG
>JAGLYY010000253.1 GCA_023131935.1 Spirochaetales bacterium
CTGCCAAGAACCAGATGTTCGGATTCGTGTTCGACAGCATCATAAATTCCCAGAATCCGGCAGAGCCATTCCATCCAATTACTCAAGTCGTTCAGGTTGGTATAACGTACTTTTTCAACCATACGCCGGCTTTTTGAGTTTATCTGGCCTACCAAAAAGAGATGGTCCATCGTCCGGGTTGCCGCCACGTAAAAAAGGCGTTTCCTTTCGGCTATCATCTTTTCCCGTATCTGGAACCGGATGATCTTTTTGACCAGCGTGGCCGTAGGCTCAAAGTCATTATCGGGATCGGGAGCATCAATGCCTACCCCCAATTCTGTCCGGCGCAGGATTGTATCGTCCTGAATCTGAAAATCAAGGGTTATCTCGTCGGCATAAAGTATTTCGGTGTCCCCCATATAAAAACCGGCAGAAAGATCGGGAACGAATACGGCCGGGAACTCCAGCCCCTTGGACTGATGCACGGTCATGAGCTGGACCGTACCGCCCAGGCTGATATCAACATTCGCCTCCCCTTCCCGTTCAACATGATCGATGCGCTCATTAAGCCAGAGTGTGAAATCGGCGAAATCACCCTGCTGTACCAAAGCCATTTCCCTGGCCTTGTCCAGCAACTTGCCAATATTTGAAAGCGCCTGGGTACCGCGCTCGCTTCTGGCCAGGGCCGCGTAATATCCGCCCTCATTCAGGACCAGACGCAAGAATTCCGGCAGGGGCAGCCTGTCTTTGAGCCTGTCCCACCTTTGCAGGGAAATACGCGCCAGGTCCAGGGCCTTGAGGTCGGTATCGGTAAAGCGATGCCTGTATTTATCAGGCTGCGTAAAGAGGGTGTTCAGATTCTGCCGGAGGCTCCGGTCACTATCAATACGGGAAAGACAATATATGGCAGCGTCGGTAACATGCCCCACGGGAGAACGCAAAAACCCGGCCAGATGGAGGTTTTCTTTGGTGTTAAGAAACGTAAGCAGGTTGCCCATATCTACAATCTCCTGCCGCTGATAAAAACCGACACCCTTTACGACTATAAAATCGATCTGCTTCTGCCGGAGTGCCTCTTCATAGGTCTTTATTTTAGTGCGCCTGCTTAAGAGGATTGCTATGGCCGGTTTTCCTTTTACGGCCTGTTCGCGGACAAAGGCATATTTTTCATCAACTCCTTTAAGGATTTCTTCAATCTTGTCGGCAATCATGAAGGCCTCTTTCAGGTGCGGATCGGGCTCAGGCCCGGGGGTCTTTTCTTCTTTCAATTCTGTCGATTCATCCAGTCCGGTAAATTTATCTACCAGCAGAAATTCTATACTGCCTTCTCTTTTATTTCCGGAGCAGCGCAGATTTTGCGGGCGGGCGTGGAAGTCTTCCAGAATAGGTTCCTTTAAGAGGTGTCCGAAATAGAGATTGAAAAACCGAATTGGGCTGGCCGCGGAACGGAAATTGTCGCTAAAGATGACCTCTCCCCCTTTTGTCCGGTTCTCATCGCTTATCTCCTGCCCGTATTCCTGCCTGTAGTCTTTGCCCCCGTTATCCTTGAAGTACAGGTCAAAATCCTGTTCGGATGTACGGTGCTGCCGGTTTGCCTCCCTGAGTCCCCTTCTGGCTTTGGAAAACAGGGTCACGTCTCCGCCGCGAAAGGAATAGATGGCCTGCTTTTCATCTCCTACAATAAACAGACGATCGCCGCAGGGCCTCCCGTCAGCATCGGATGCTATCAGCTTCAATATGTCCCACTGCATGTCGTTGGTGTCCTGAAACTCATCAACCATGATATAACGAAATTGCCTGCGGGTCCCGTCCAGGATATCGGGGTACTTTTTGTTTTGCAGGAGGGAAAGGGTCTTTATCTGCAGATCCTGAAAATCGAGATAGTTTTCTTCCGCTTTACGTAGGTGATAAATCTGCATGGTTCTTTCCGCGATACCTGCCAGGGCTTTGCAGAGGATAAGCCCCTCTTTTTCTACCATATCGTTGAGGAGAAAATCCTCCGGCCTGAAATAGTTAAGGAAAAACTCTATTTCCTTAAAGGCCGATTTGAGCAGGTCAATATCTTCAGGGGCATTTTTCCAGACAGACGGGACAGCTCCCCGGATTTTACAGAGTGATAATATTCTCTGTTTCAGATCGTTCAGCTTCCGCGGATCGAATGTCTGTTCCAATGAGCTTTCAATGAACTCCTTGCAGCGGGGCAGCAGCTTCAACAGTTCTTCCCTGTTGCTACTGATTTTTGTGGTCATTTGCGGATCGACAGATTTCGTCGCCTGCAGTTTGGCGATGATCCGGTCCAGTTTCTGACCCTTGAGGGCTTTATGACAGAGTTCTCTGATGATCGTTTCGCTGTATACCTTTAAACCGTCCAGGTAGTCCGGGAAAGTGGTCCCCTTGATCTCCTTCATCCAGGGACCCAGCTTTTCCCGGTCCTGGATAAGTCGATAGATGGTCTGGGTTATATCGTTTCGTGACATTTCATCGCTCAAAGCCAGAAGTTCCCGGTCATGGCCCACGGCAAGCTCTTTGATAGCTTTATGAACAATCCTGCGCAAGAAGATACTCTGATCGACCTCGTCCATTACCCGGAAATAGGGATCGATCCCGGCCTCCACCGGGTGTTCCCGCAGAAAGGAGGCACAGAAGGCATGGAAGGTGCTTACTTTATTTTCCAGGAATTTGTCCTTCAGTTTCTGAAAATGATCGTCTTCAGCGGATGCCGCTTCCTTTCGGGCTTCTAGGACGATACGCTCGTAAACCCGTTCTTTCATTTCTACCGCTGCTTTATCGGTAAAAGTAAGCACTAGAAGCGAGTCGAGAAAGAGTCTCTCTTCCTGCAGTATTTTTATAATCCGCCGGGTAAGGACTTCCGTTTTTCCCGTACCGGCACCGGCGGTAACGGCCATGTTCCTCCGGGTATCAGCGGCAAGGTGCTGCGCAAGGGTTGGAAAGAATTTTTTCGTCATTGTTTTCATTTATCTCCGCAATGGTTTATAGGTTTCGTTTTCATCGACCAGATAATACATGGTGTCCAGTCTGAGCTGGTCCATGCGGCAGATGCGCTTGAAATAGCAGTTCCCGCAGGACCGGTCTCTTAAGGCGCATAACGGAAGATTGAATCTGCCTTTACGCATCAGGTGCTGAATTGTGGTGATACGTTGTTTCACCTTTTCCATTTCTTGCCGGAAAGCGGCTTCGGGCAGGAACCCGTTGTTCTGACCGGAAAAAAGTGGTTTCCCGGGGGATACATCCTCTCTTTTGCGTGTTCTTATTTCGCTGCAGGCAAAATAGCTGCAGCGCCTGGTATTTCTATTTTTCAGCAGAAATATACCCGCCCCCTTTACCGGTGCCCCGGAAGAGCGGCTGCCATGATGTTTCTGCAGGCCAAGAACCATCAGGGGAATCTTGAAGCCGGTCCCGCGGAAGATGCTGCCCACATTCCCGGAATCGGCAATACTATAGGCAAACGCCAGCGAGATATTTTCCGTTTCGGAGACATCGACCCGGTCGATGGCTATTTTGATGGGAGTATCGCCAATCATTACCGACTCGATTATTCCTGTGGCGAGCGGTTTCAACAGGCTTGGTTCGGTGTTTTCATACTCCAGAAAAGAGGCAAAAAGCCCTTTCCGCTGTTTTTTATTATCCGGTTTGAGGCCGGAGATCAATGATCTTTTAAAGCGGTTACCGAAAACGTTGTTTTCCATAAAATCGGCCCCTGCAAGCTGCCGATTAACCCGCTCCAGAATAACAGCAGGGTCCCTTTCGGTTTCGAGAGATTGCATTACGCTCCTGATAAACCTCCCCCGATCGCTGCTGTCGGGATGGTAATCCTGATAATAATCCGGCTTCAACCCCAGGATGTTGTCAAAGAAAAAGCGTAGCGGGCAGGCGGCGTAACGTTCGATATCCTCTACCTGGAAACCGGAAATAGACTCAAGCTGCGTGATAATTCCGGCAAGGGCTTCGGGATGATCTATAATGCCGTCATATACGGAAAACGCTCCATAGCGTGAACGCAGCCCCTGACTCCTGTAGACAGCCAGTAAATGCTCATAAAAGGAAGATGAATATTCCTTAATTTCCCGCAGAACAGGAATGGCAAGTTCCGGATCGTTGTCGAGGTTCCGGGAGGCAAAAACACACTTTTCCTGCAGTGAATACAGGGTTTCCCGCTCAACCTTCTTCTCGCAAATCCCGGCATCCGAAAATTCATCCATGAAAGGGGAATGCTGCAGCTGTTTGCCGTTGTCGCTTAAGGGCAGGGAGACATATATCTTCTTTTTAACGGCGGCAACCTGTTGATATAGAAAATGGCGGTCCCGGTCGATGAAAGAGACAGCTCCGGTAAATTTAGCCTGATTACTCCTGGGGATGAGGAAATTAAAGGGCTCTTTCTGGGGAAACGCCCCGTCTGTAAGGCCGCAGAGAAAAAGGACTTCGGTCTTTTTATAAAGCGGTACGGATGCCGGCCAGACTGAAACACCCTCCTCTTTCCGGGGAAAGTCCGCCAGTTCGGAATCTTTTACGAGTCGGGCAAAGTGGCGGTTCAACCGGCTTAAAGGATAGGGCTTGTACAGTTTGCTCTGAAGCTCTTCGGTCATTTTTCTGGATAGATCGTTGATCCTCTTCAGGATGGCCCTGTCGATTTCGTCGATGCCGCCGGCGATAAAGCGGTGGAGGAGGGTATCAATCGCCTTAACAAAGTCGTCCGCGGACATCTCTGCCTTCCAGACGTAAAGGGACTTTTCGGCCCGGGAAAGCACAAATAGCTGGGTAAGCGCTTCTTCCAGCCTGGAGTTAAGGCATTTTTGCTCCTTATACTTATCCAGAATATAACGTACCAGGATTTCCTTCCGTGTCATTGCTTCGGTATTGGAGAGGGTCTTGAAGGCCTCGGTTTCCAGACGGCTGAGTAGTGCATAATCAAGAGCAACCGGCCCTTTTTCCGTACAATCCGGCGATACGATAAAATCGGCCGGAAGTACATCTTTTACATCCTCATAGAACTGTTCCAGACTTTCGACGCTTACCTTGTGAGAATAGAGGATGTAGGAAGAGGAGAATATTTTTTTTCGCGCTTCGAAGGGATTGGCAGCGGATCCATGACTAACCAACTGCAGAACAATATTGGTAAGAGGGTAAAAGACAAGCGGTGTCCCGGTTTCAAAATTGAATTGTATGTTGTAGTATGGAAATGTCTCCCGTATAAGTGAAACATACTGCCGGTATTCAGGACATACTATCCGGATACTTTGTGGTTCTACCCCTTCATCCAACAGACCGCGGATGTTTCGGGCCAGCCAAATTACCTCGCGGGTTCTGTCAGCGGCCTGATATTGATAAACGGCAATATTGCTGCCACCTGTATAATCCGCGGAATGATTCATCGCAAAAAGACCTTCTGCCAGGAGCAAAGGGCCGCTTTCGTTTGCCCCGCCCTGCCGTGATTTACCGGGCCCCTCCGGTTTGTCCAATCCATGTTCCCTGTTTAGCTTATCCGCTTTTCCCGGCAGGTATGTCTGGCTGCCGGACAGGCTCTCAGCCAGGAGACGGACAGAACGATTCACACGAAAAGAATAATCGTCGGCCTCAGGATTTCGGCAGAAAACCAGTCTATTTCCAGGATTTAATTCAATGAGCGATTTAACAAGCAGGCTTTCCAACTCACCCAGATAATCATATCCCCAGAAAATCAGCCTCCTGGATTGAAGGCCGGAAAGACTGCCCGCCTTTTGCTTACAGGCGTCGATACAGCGTTCCGCCGCTTTCCGGTAATCGTAGAGGTTATTCTTATCCAGATAGTTTTCATAACTATTGTAGATGGAAATAAGGTCTTTTTCGGTGCTGTTCAGTCCGGTGATCCCGTAATCCACATAAGCCTCTGCCAGAGGTTTTAAGGAATGAGACCTGTATTCAACGATAAAATCTGAAAGGGCCCTGAGATACCCCGATTTGAAGACTTCTGTGTTAAACAATTTAACCGGGCTTGAGGTCAGAAGTTCACCCAGGATCATTTCCGATCGATTGGGGGAGATATACTCATGGTCCTTTCGGGAGAGGAAGTGTTCTCCTAGAAGTTCATCCAGTGTAAATATCCGGCTGGAAAGAATAACTTTTTTCAGGATAAATTTATTGGCCTGTTCGGGAACGACAACACAGACCTGCTCCTCCATTGGCAGCCAGATATGCTGAAAAGACAGACTTTCGGCCCAGCTTCGAGCGGAATAGATTTTCATTTCGCTATCTTATCCGACCGGAGGGGCATTTTCAAGGTAAGATGGGTTGATCAATGGAAAAAATTTGTTTAACCGATTATGTGCTAAAAGAATATTTGCTATTGTGGTATCTCTCAGACATGATAAATAACCGCATAAATATCATGAATTAAAGGCGTTTTATAGTCTCAATTCACTAATTATTGACAAATAACAGTGAATAATATATAGTGGATATATGGCAACTAATAACCCGATAAAAAACCAAATAAAAATTTTAAAACAAAAATTTGACTCTTTACGCCATGGCAAAGAGCCGCTTTTGGTAATTATCGATGAAGTTGAAATTCCGGAAAATGTTTATAACTCCAACGCGATTGAAAATTCTACGCTTACTTTAAAAGAAACCGAAAAGATTTTGCTTGAGATGGAATTGTCCCGGGATATGTCTTTACTGGAAGTTTTTGAAGCCAAAAATTTAGCCCGCGTAATTGAATACGCTCGAAATAAATCAGAAAAAAAAGAAATAAAGCAAGAAATTATTTTATTACTTCATAAAATGCTGATTGACAATATTGACGACAAAATTTCAGGCAGGTTTCGTGAAAAAGGCGAATATGTCCGGGTCGGCGCCCATATCGCGCCGGCGCCGGAGCATGTTGAGATAATGATTGAAGGCATATTGTCTGAATATACAAGCAATATGACAGATTATTATATTGATAAAATCGCTAAATTCCATTTGGACTTTGAAACTATCCATCCTTTTTGTGACGGTAATGGACGCATTGGGCGCGTTTTAATCAATTATCAGATTTCTCAAAATGGCTTACCCCATATTATCATTCGCGATAAGGAAAAACAGCAATATTATCAGGCTTTTGGTGATTATAGAAACAACAAAAACACCAAAACAATGGAAAAAATTATAACGTTGGCCTTAACAGAATCCTTACACAAGAGGATCGCTTATTTAAAAGGAGAGCAAATTGTTCGGCTGGTTGATTACACCAAAAAAATAAATAAGCCGGCGCCGGGGGTTTTAAACGCGGCCCGACGGCAAAGTATTCCGGCTTTTCGGGAGAAGGGTATTTGGAAAATAGGTGTGAGCTTCAAGCACAAGAGTGAAAAATAATAATGAACAGCAAACCAAAGATGCGATAGAGAAAAATGAACTGGTATTGAATAAAGGGAAAGACGCGCCCGGATGGACCTATAGAGATACATATTTCCTAAAGGAGCTACCTCCAGCCTTCCCCGTAAAGTCGGATAGGATTAGATAAAAAATGAGACAATTGCTCTGTTGAATTGACAAAGTATATACCTGTGTGTATACTTAATGCAGAGGTGATAGTATGACACACACGGCAAAAGTATTCATTAGTGGAAATAGTCAGGCTGTTAGATTACCTAAAGAGTACCAGTTCTCTGATCAGGAAGTCCAAATCCAAAGAGTTGGAAGAACGGTGATTCTTTCTCCAATTTCAGATCCCTGGGAAAGTTTCAGAAACAGCTTAACTCAATTCAGTGAAGATTTTATGGTAGATGGAAGAAATCAACCGGTGGAATTTGAAAGAGACATGAATAATGTATTTGATTGACACCAATATCTGTATTTACTTGATAAAAAAACAAAATCAAGATTTACGAGTAAAGGTAGAACAACAGAAACCTTTCGATATAGCTATATCCGCAATAAGTGTGGCTGAATTAGAGTACGGCGTTGCAAAAAGTAAGCATACAGAAAAAAACCGGATTGCCTTACAAAATTTTCTTTCTTCGTTTGAAATTATTCCTTTCGATGATATAGACGCGGAGCAATTTGGAATAGTACGAGCATATTTTGAGAAAATGGGTCAACAAATAGGAACATACGATTTGGAAATTGCTTCACAAGCTTTGGCTCGCGGGTATATAGTAGTTACAAACAACGAAAAGGAATTCAGAAGAGTTCCCGGGTTAAAAGTAGAAAACTGGGTGTAAAAATAACAACCGCGGCTAACTCAATATCTGATATGAGCAATTCCTTTTGGCCTTGAAGAATTGGGCATATCCGCCTGTATGTCCCCCCCTTGAAATCCTGGAGGCCGGACACAAGCTTGATTACTTCTTCCACGACCCGGCTTCATCAACTATACGAACACAATCAATATAACTATAATCCTACCGGGAGTTATTTATGGAATATACAGCGATTACCAAGAACATTGATGACTGGTGGGTTTTCACAAAGAGTTTATACCCGCTTGGGATTCATCAAAACCGGTGAAACACCATGCGTGAAAAACTAAACGAATGGTTTCGTATTGTTGAAATTGAAAAAGCTATTTTTTGTATTGAAGAACCGGGACATGTCCGAAGCTTCTTGATTAATGGAGAAACTGTTTCCGCGTTGATCGATACAGGTATGGGATTCAAGGATATTTATCCAGCTATCGAACCGTTCTTGCGGGAGAAAACAATTGTCTTGAACACGCATTGGCATTTTGATCATATTGGTGGAAATGCGGCGTTTCCTGAAATAGGAATTTCTCAGGTCGAGAGCCGATTAATCAAGATCGATTTACCAAACCACATGTTACAGAGACTTTACCTGATGGATTGTCTCGCGAGAGGCGCGCTATTTCCTTCGGATTTTTTGGTTGACCGCTATGAGATTAAAGGCTCACGTCCAACTTTTTTTATTTCAGATGGAGACCGGTTCGATCTAGGAAATCGGACCCTTGAAGCTATCGCTACACCAGGACATACACATGGAAGTATGTCATTTCTGGATGAACTGACGCAAAGTCTCTTTAGTGGCGACGTCCTCTATCAGGGGACTCTCTACCTTCACTTTGAGGATTCTAATCTGAATGCGTACATGACATCCCTGCAAAAACTGCGCCTTCGGTACAACGATTTTCACAATATCTTCCCTTCTCATAACGACGATAGGATCTCCAAATCTTTTATCACAACAGTGTTGGAGAATATGGTGCGCATACCGAAGGGGGAATGTCTTGACAAGACTGTTGAGGTTTGGGGTCATCGAGTTCGACAATATGAATTTGAGAATTTTAGTATTCTGACGAAAATGCCGGATTCGGAAGGCATAAGATTATTAGACTTTATGGAAAGGTAATGAAGAAGATACATCTTTTGATAGCTTTGTTGGTTGCCCTATCTTTTACGGGTTGTTTGGAATTTGGCGAAAATGAAGAAACAATAACACCAACGAAAACTCAAGTAGATCGATGCCGTTCTGAAATGTACCTAAACCCTTCAGCAAAGATTACTCCTCTCGGCTTCAAACTTGAAGGTTCTGGAATAGACGATGCTATTTGGTTTAAATTCAAGACCAAGTCTGCCAACCTGGCAGAGATCTTTGATAGCAAGGTAGTTGACACCTCTAAATTTACAAATGATTTCTCGTCTTTTCATGAAATGAAAAAATTGAAGTGGTGGGATGTGAAAGATAAAAACTTGTTTGGGGGGCAAGTTTCACTTCCCTACGCAAGATTTATGAATATTGGCGCGGAAAAGACCGAAGAAGGTTATATGATTTATATCATTTGGCATGAAACATAAAAACATGCCCTTGTATATGACCATGGAATGGCAATATACCCTTGCTTTTTACCACAATAAGTGGATTGCCCCTAAAAGATTTCAGCGATCCTTCGTAAATCATGCTGGTCAATTCGGGTGCCGTCGCGGAACAATTCATCGGGTAACACCTTCCGGTTGATCTCAATACCACTCTATTTGGTCTAGCAATGGAAAAGGTTTGTTTAATCGATTATGCGCTAAAAGAATACTTGCTATTGTGGTATCTCTCAGACATAGTGGGAAGGGAAGACGTTTTTCGTATATACTTGGGGCATATTCAATTTCTTGACAGGAGAACAGAATAATTGATTAGGTATTCAATATTGCACCAGGAAAACCTCGATTTAGAAGGTAGAACCGTGACCCGGGGATGGACACATAGAGGTACATATTTTCTTAAGGAGCTATTGGAAGAGGCTTATGATTTATTATATTACCGACCTTAATGATATCAACAAAGATCAACTTCAAGGATTTTTCGTCGGATGGAAAACCCCTCTTTCTGCTGAAAAACACCTGGAAATTCTTAAAAATAGTTATACCTTTGTTGTAGCAATAGATACAGAAACTAACAACGTTGTCGGTTTTGTTAACGCCCTTTCTGATAAGATTCAATTTGCATTTATTCCGATGCTTGAAGTTTTGCCCAATTATCAAAGCAATGGGATTGATTCACAATTAATGGAAAGAATACTAACAAAATTAGAACATATCGATTGTATTGATTTAACATGTGATCCGGATAAACAGGCTTTTTATGAACGATTCAAGATGTTAAAATCAAATGGAATGGTTATAAGAAGGTATTTGGATCGATAGCGATGTGACTGCGGAATTACAATGGGTTTTCAAGATGATCATGATTTGGAAGAAGAGAAAAAAATACTTGATATTGTGGATACCTTCAGGTATAGTAACGCAGTAAGGAGGAAAATTATCGGCTCATACTGCCATACAGTAGTTGTTGATAATACAAATGGGTTGCGCTGCCTTAATTTTGAAATGAAGTTTAAATGGAGTTAAAATGAATAAATTGTTCACTACTATTTTTTTCCTGACAATTGTAGCAAGTCTCTGCTTTCCAAATGGGCAGGAAGAAAGGTATAATACGAACTACCCTGTCATCCGCAGAATTGACTTCAATCTTGATATTGCGAATAACGAGAATATTGATGTAATAAACGCGATTAACAATTTTAATGCATACAGTAGTCTGTTTAATTCTTTATATGAGATATATGACCTTGCAGATGACAGAATCTATTTTGAAACACAAATTGGCATGGTTCAGAAAGTAATATTTGCTGATATTTCTTCCTCCTATTCAAGTGCGGCATTTTCATTAAAAGTAAATCTATCCAATCCAAAAATACCAATGCCGAACAGGATTTTGTCTAAAATCACCTCGCTGGAAGAATATGTTTACTTAAACAACCTTCCGCTTTCAGATTATACTTTACAAAAGATAGCAAGAATTAAGAAAGAGATTACAGAATATAATTCAAATTTTTTCTTTAAACGGTTTGGTTTCGGGATAACTTTTCCTTACGCGTTACCATTTTTCCCTTCCGAAATGTATACTGATGTACAAGGGCATTTAGGCTTATCGTTTCTGTATAACGATATCTTCTGTTTCCTTTCTTATGATTTCACTGATTTCACTACTCTGCAGCTTGGATGTAATGTAACTACTTTTGATTCACTCTATATTACCATATCAACGGACATATCAACTCCCATAAGGAATAGCGGCAAAATGTTCTTTGAATATCTTTCCCGTTTATTGGGATTGAGTCATTACCCGCGATACTGAGATTGAAATAAGTTGTTGTCTCAATAATCAAAAAACCCAATAAAAGCAAATCTCATGATACAATAGTTGCTTACTTGTAAAAAAAGGAGGATTCCATGGAATTCGATATTCTCATCAAGAACGGCTTAACAAGGTTTTCAGAAGGAAAAGCGGTTGATATCGCGATCGCCGGGGGAAAAGTAGCGAGAATTGCCCCGAATATTCAAGGAAACACGAAAGAGCTAATCGACGCCGGGGGAAATCTTGTTACGGAATCCTTCGTCAACGGTCATCTCCATCTCTGCAAAGTGTACACTTTGGAAATGGTGGGGATGGACGCGCTTTCCTCCTACAAAAGCGGCTCCATGGGTGGGGCCATGACGGCGATTGAACAGGCCGCGAAAGTTAAAGAGCAATACGACGAATCGTGGATCATTAAAAACGTACGAAAAGCCCTGGATCTGGCGGTGAAATTCGGCAACACCCACATCAGGGCTTTCGCCGATACCGATACGAAAGCGAAACTTGAAGGGGTAAAGGCCCTGCTGAAAGCCCGAAAGGAATACAAGGACCGTGTAGAGCTCCAGGTTGTCGCTTTCCCTCAGGACGGAGTGGGGCGCGACCCTGGCGCGGAGGATTACATCCGCCAGGCCCTTGAGCTGGGAGCTGATGTAGTCGGCGGCATCCCCTGGATCGAGTATACCGATGAGGAGGCCCGGGACCACATCGACAGGATGTTTGCCCTCGCGGTAGAATACAACAAAGATGTTTCCATGCTCATCGACGATGCCGGTGACGCGGGGTTACGAACCCTCGAAATGCTCGCCACAAAAACTCTTAAGGAAGGGTGGGAAGGACGGGTTACGGTACAGCATGCAAGAGCAATGTCCCTCTACCCCGAACCCTATTACCGAAAGATCGAATACCTTTTAAAAAAGGGAAGGATTGGACTGGTAAGCGATCCCCATACAGGCCCCCTCTACGCGAGAGTCAGAGATCTATACGACGCGGGAGTGTCAGTTGCCCTCGGACAGGATGACATTGCCGACGCCTATTATCCCTTTGGAAGAAACAATATGCTCGAAGTGGCATTCCTTGCCGCCCACCTGATGTGGATGACAACCTTCGACGAGATGAAGATCCTCTACGATCTCATCACTACCAATGCCGCGAAAGCCCTTGGAATCCCTGATTTTGAATTAGCTGAGGGAAAACCGGCTAACCTGGTTGTTCTGAACGCGAAAAATGAATGGGAAGCTCTCTGGAGCCACGAAGCACCTCAGGTTGTCATAAAAAAGGGAAAAAATATCACTGCAACAACCTGATATCTTGTTTTAGGAGCCGGCCTGTCGGCGCTGCAATCCTACCCCCCTTTTTCCTCACGCCGGTAAGGTTTCAACAACCCGGCAGGTACTGTTGCTTTTCGCGATACACTAACGAGAGCGACTATTGTAATCACATAGGGAATCATCAGGAAAATGTGAAAGGGCAATTCCACTCCCAGGGTCTGCATACGAAGCTGAAGGGCATCAAGAAAACCAAAAATAAGGGCGCCTACGGTACCCATAACGGGATTCCAGTTTCCAAAGATGGTCATGGCAATGGCAATCCATCCACGTCCGCCGATAACATCGATAAGAAACATATTCTGATAGGCGAGAGTCAGGAATGCCCCCGCAACCCCGAAGAATGCTCCGCCGGTCACAACACAGAGAGTCCTTGTGAGATTGACATTCACCCCCACGGTATCCGCCGCGAAAGGATTCTGCCCAACAGTCCGGATCCGGAGGCCCGGTTTTGTCCGGAAGAGAAACACCGACACGACCGGTATGAGAATCCACGTGATGTAGGTCAAGATATACTGATTGAAGAAGCTCGGACCAATAATTGGAATCTTTGAAAGCAGAGGAATTGCCACAGGTGTAAAAGGATCTACCGTTGGCGGAACAATGGGAGCACCCACCGCGAGACGATAGATGAACATCGCCAAGCCGCTCGCGAAAATGGTAATTCCGAGACCCGATACATGCTGGCTCAATCCAAGGTACACGGATAATACTGCCATAAGCAGGGCGAGCAGCATTCCCCCAATGGCGGCTGCTAATACCCCAAGCCAGAGGCTACCTGTCGCGAAAGTCACAAGGAAGCCAACGGCCGCTCCGAAAAGCATGGTCCCTTCTATCCCCAAATTCAACACCCCAGAACGCTCAGTTATAATTTCTCCAAGGGTCGCAAGAATGATCGGCGTGGAAATCCTCAAGGTTGCTCCAATTATCCCGGTAATGAAAGCCTCTGAAAATATTTCACTGATCATGATCGCTTCCACCGTATCTTGTATTCAGTTAAAAGCAGGAATATCAACATCACCATCAGAGCGACCCCTTCCATTACGCCAACGATGTAGGTAGGTACACCAGTCATCCTGCCCATTGTCTGGGCACCCACATTGATAATGCTGAAGAAGAAGGCAACTAGGGCAACTCCAACAGGATGAAGATTGCCAAGCATGGCAATAACAATTCCCGTATACCCATACCCGGGAGATATCTCCATAAGAAGATGATACTGGATAGCGCAGACCTCCCCGACACCGGCAAGCCCCGCCAGTCCCCCGGAAATAAGGGCTGTTTTCAGGATTACCCTGCCGGTATTTATCCCTCCAAACCGGGCTGCCCGGATATTCACCCCAACTCCTTTGGCCTGATAACCAAAAACCGTTTTTGTATTGATAAACCAGATAACCAAAACCATCAGGAAAGCCATAGGGATTCCGAAGTGGAACCGGGACCGCGCGAGCAGAACAGGATAAAATGCCCCCTGCATGATCTCAGGTGATCGAGGCCAGGAGGAACCGGGTTCCTGCATGGGACCGAAAAGCAGAGCGCCCATGATGTGGATCATTACATAGTTCAATAACAGGGTTGTTACCACATCATCAACTTTCAGCCTGGTCTTCAGGAAGGCTGGAACCGCGGCCCATAGTCCGCCGGCAGCAAAACCCATAATGATGACTACCGGCAACAGGAGAAAGGAGGGAAGCCAGGTAAAATATACCCCCGCCCAGGTGGCGGCAACAGCTCCCGCGAGAAGCTGTCCTTCTGCCCCAATATTCCAGAACCGTGCCCTGAAAGCAAAAGAAACCGCCAACCCCGTTAGGATCAATGGACTGGCTTTTACAAAAGTTTCAAGTAAATTGAACCGGGTACCCAGCGCGCCATAGATAAGTGTGCTATAAGCTTTCCAGAGATTTCCCCCGGCCAGGAGAATTGGTATCGCCGTGATAATTAAAGTCACAAATACCGCCGCTGCCGGGAGAAGGATTCGAACCCAGCCAGGTAGTGGTTTTCTTTTTACTATGCTCATCCCTATCATGATGTTACCCCGCTCATCCAGAGCCCGATCTGTTCCCGGTTCGCTTCTTCCGCGTTCATCTCACCAAGTATCTTCCCTTCATACATGACCAGGATTCTATCGCTTAAGAGGAAAATTTCATCCAGATCGTCAGAGATAAGCAGGACACCCGCGCCCCGCTCCTTCTGCTTGAGCATAACCTGGTGGATATACTCCATGGCCCCAACGTCGAGACCCCTGGTTGGCTGACAGGCAACAACGATCTTCGGGTTTCCGGCAAGTTCTCTGGCGAGAATAACCTTCTGGAGGTTCCCTCCCGAAAGGCTTTTTACCGGAGCCTCCATCCCATCTGTCTTTACCTGAAAATTCTCTATACAACCGGAAGCAAAAGAACGAATTTCTTTCATATTTGTCAGGCCCCTCCGGGAGAAGGGCTCCTGAACATGATTTTCAAGAACCATGTTTTCCTTTACCGAAAGGTCCATAAAAAGACCGGTGCCTATCCGATCTTCAGGGATCCTGGCCATACCCCTCCTGATTACTTCAGAGGGTTTTACTCCAGGAAATTCCTCCCCCCCCAGGATGAGTATTCCTTCTTCCGGACGGATCTGCCCAAAAAGGGCCTCCGAAAGTTCGGTCTGACCATTACCTGATACCCCTGCGATCCCCACAACTTCCCCTGACCGCAAGGTAAGATCGAGACCATCTACCGCGATGAGCCCCCTGCTGTTCCGGACCCGAAGGCCCTTCACCTCAAGGACCGCGGCACCTGTTTCGATCTCCTTTCGCTTCAGACGTTCAAGTAGTTCTCTCCCCACCATGAGATTCGCGAGTTCCGGGATATTGGTTTCCGAAGTTTTCCGTTCCGCGACATTTTTACCGCTTCGGAGGACCACAATCCTGTTCGATATCTCCAGCACCTCATGAAGCTTATGTGAAATGAAAATAACAGACCGCCCGTTATCAACGAGAGTTCGCAGAGTTTTAAATAGTTCTTCAATTTCAGTGGGAGCCAGAACAGCTGTGGGTTCATCCATTATGAGGATCTCTGCTTCCCGGTAAAGGGCCTTCAGAATTTCGAGTTTCTGCTGTTCCCCAATAGAAAGAGTCCAGACCAGGAGGTCCGGACCAAGGGCAAGTCCAAACCGCTCTTCTATCTCGATCAATCGTTTTCTTGCGCTCTTTTTGTCAAGGAAGAATTTCCCTTCAACCCCAATCATCACATTTTCCAGGACTGTTTGGATCGGAACGAGGGTAAAATGCTGGTGGATCATCGCAATTCCATGGGTGATAGCATCCTTTGGAGATCCAAAGGTTACCTTTTCTCCATGGATGAGAATTTCCCCTTCGTCAAGGAGGTAGTATCCAAAGAGAATGTTCATCAGGGTGGTTTTACCCGCACCATTCTCCCCAAGGAGCGCGCAAATTTCCTTCGGGTACAGGGAAAGATCCACCCGGTCATTTGCTGTAACATCAACAAATCGCTTCGTAATACCGAGCATTTCAATAACCGGTTGTTTTTCCAGATTCCTACCCTCCATCTATTCCAC
>JAGLYY010000254.1 GCA_023131935.1 Spirochaetales bacterium
TGCCGAATGCAGGATCTCGAAAGGCAGCTCTTCCGATACTTCTCCAAAGAGCATGAAACATGATACGAACAGAAACACCAGGATGAAAATGCCGCGCGGTTTTTTGTACATCTTTCTCATTTCACTTCCTCGTTTCCGGCGTTACCGCCAATAGCATTTAAATCATCCATGCTGATGTTAAGTCGTTGCGTATGATAGTATTCATAAGCAGCACCCTGAAACAAACATGACTGTATTACAGGCCGATTCTCATCACCGGTAATGCCGTCTTCTTTAATATCATACAGTTCATTATTTACGAAATCGCAGCTGACAATTGTAAGACCGGCCTTGTATGCATGTACACCGACACGATTACCGGTTATCACGCTTTCTTCGATCCTTATATCGGGTACCGTCCCTTCATCCGCTGCCGTTATTGCACGTTCCGCGTTTTCTATCACACAGCCGGATATTTCCGCGTTTCCTTCAACCAGGATGCCTTGCCAATCCTCAGGTCCTTCATTTGCCTCGGACCGGAACTTGATATCTCCCTTGCCGTCGCCTTTTACAACTAATTCACCTCCCGGCTTTACGGAAATACCAATCTCACCGTTTCCGTGGATAATTACTTCTGTTCCGGGCATGACCGTCAGGCGGACCCCGTCGGGGATTACAACTGTAGTGTGCAGGTTATGTTCCCCCTGCCACCAGACCTCATTTTCTTCCAAACAGTACTCCTCGCCATCATCGGCTGTTACTTCCAACGGAGGAAGATAAAGCAGTTTCATGGCGACGCTGTAATGGTCTATATTGTTGCACTCCGGTCTGTCATGTAAACTTGAAACCGCGAGTATGTACGCAACATAATATCTGCCTGTTTCAATTATATTCAGGCTTTCATCAGGCCAATTTGTCAGCCTGAGGGTGCGTGGATCGCTGCCTGAATATATGCCGGGGGATAGATAATAATCACTCCCGGTTACCGCAAAATCATCGTATATTGGTTTTCCGTCTGAATCCCCGAAAACCTCCGGGACTTCTTCCTCAGGGATGAGGATGATCTTGTAGTAATCGATTGTTACCTCTTCCTCCAAACCTGTCTCCGCGGCGTTCCAACGAAGATGGTAGCCGCTTCCATCATCATAATAGGGCGAATCAATTGTTCCGCCCGAATCCACATCAGAGAAAGTAAACCCGGCTTCAACCGGGTCTGCTAACAGGTGTACTGTAAAGGCTTGACCGGCGCTTTCGTTGCCGGCTTTGTCTTGAGCAACAACACGGTAGGTTTCCACGTCATTTCCCATCTTGACTGTACTGTATAATTCACCTTTACCGTCATGAAAAGCAATTTCTTCCCAATTACCATCCATCGTCTGTCTTTCGATGATAAATTGATTGAACCCGCTTCCCTCATCGGCTGCATCTCCCTGCCAGCGAAGTATCGCGGATGATAGTGCGGACACATCCGGCTTATAGTACCACCCTCGATCGGTTATTTCGAAACTTCCTTCGATCGTAATGCTATGAGGAGCAGCCGGAGGAATACGGTCTATCCCGATGCATTCGATAATTGCCTTGTCCCCTCTATTTCCCACCTTATCAATTGGTGTGAGAGAAAGTTCATAAGTACCATTTCCGAAAGAAGAGAAGTCAACATCACTTCCTTTTATTTCATTTCCATAGGGCTCATAACCAATTTCGAGAACCGTTGATTCATCTTCCTCAGTATTTCGCACAGCCAATTCATAGCGATCTAAACCGGAACCTGCCTGGGGCTCGCTCTCTTGCTCCCATTGAAGAACAGCATAACCGTTCTCCTCTTGCGTTAGATAATCGTACCCATTTACGCTTCTTGTGTTTACCACGATAAAATCTTGTGGTACGGGAGGGCCGGTATTATCTATGGTAAAGGAAATGGGTCCGCTTTTTACACTTTCATTTCCAGCCGCGTCGACGACTTTAATCGATAATATGTGAGGCCCCTCTGAAAGATTCTCAATGGGAAAACCATCCGGAAAGAGTTGGCCTTTATTCGCGGGTGTTGCCGGGAATTCTCTTATTAAAACCTCGCCTTCCTGTGCCGCTTCATAAACACGATAAGCTGTAATACCTGAACACCATTCGCCGTCGTACCAGTTTGTTGTATTCGAGTCAGTGTCATATTCACCGGAGCAATCTAAAAAAACTTTCCCGTTTGGACAGGAAATATAATTGCCGGGTTTAACAAGAGGTTCATTATTAAGATCTACCACAGAGGGAGGTTCCGGTTTATCGTCATCTTCTAAAAAAGTAAACCCTACTGTAGTCCAGACATCCCTGGTGATCCAGTCATCATCTTTATTTTGAGCACTTCCAGGTGGTCTTATAACCGCATAAAGACGCTCTCCTTCAGACAGCAACAATACTTCGGTCCATTCTCGTACACTTGATAAATTCCAAGGAAATACCCAAGGCACAGGAAACGGATATGGGGAGGGGTGGATTATTTCATCCGAACTGGCATAGCAAAGGAAAGCCCCTCCGCCATAGATCTTCACTTCCGAGTGGGAAGGGCTGAAATGCCTGAGGGTCCGAACCCTTACAGGTATATCATAACAATATGTTATAATTTCAGAAGGCCCGTTGCCGATAAAAATATCATAGTCTTGCTCTGTCACTGAGCAACTCTGCCTTGTGGAAGGAGCGTAAAAGAATAGACTTCTATTGATCCTTGGTCGCTCTTCCGCACGAGATATTCTAGCCCAATATATTACTTCGTCACCGAAAAGGGTGAAACAGCTAACAATCGAAAACAGTAATAGAAAGAAGACCCTGAAACCGGTTAATTTCCACATACTGGTAAATGGCCATAATATGAGTTTTGTTATCATTTTTTACCCTCTTAACTCGATAATTATATATTGATACACAAGACTGTAACAGATAGCATTTATTAAACCATGTTATTGCCGGTGCGTCTATAAGATTCGGAACCAAGTCTTTTCCGCATTTTCATTCCCCGTATAATGTTATCGGTTGGTGAAAGAAAGAATCAGAAGTGATCATCTCTTTACATACTGATAAAAATAGCACAGCAAATACCGGTTGTCAATCTTTCGAAGCCGGCTATTTACCGCATAACTTTTTGAGAATACCGAAAGTTCCAACCTATAGGGAATTGGCGGCTTTTTTTATCTTCCGGCATCCTACCATCAGCATCACCTCAATCCGGGCTTAAAATTTCCTTTGTTCCCTCCTCCTTCGTCTTTCTCCTTCTCATACATACCAGGTGTGAAACAATAAGCACGGAAATAAGACCCCAGGTGGTGATTTTCTGAAACACCTGCTTTGAAGGATCGTTTATCAGGAAAGTCCAGGCATATGGCAATACACTGCCTTGAGTTACCAGATTACCAATGAGATAGATTGGGAATGAGAATCCTTCGCACATTTTAATGAGCACCAGATTTGTGAAAATCCAGATGGAACCTACAAAAGTTGAAGCGCCTATTGAATGATAAAAATTATTCACGTCACAGGGTATCATCATCAAAAAGGCTCCCATGGCCCCTAGGAGGGCAAAAAACTGTTTCAGATTACTGTTTTGATCATTACGATGATACCAGAAGCTTATTCTAAAAAGTAATAATCCGCAGAGCAGCAAGGCAGCGTTAAAAACAAATCTTGCCCAGAAATTCGGGAACCCCATTGCCGTCCTAACAGCCCCGAGACTGCTATAAGGGTATTTTGAGGATAAAAACTGTTCGCCGTATAATCGCACTCCAAAGATAACCCCAAACGCAAAAGTGCTAACAAGGGCAAGAAACAACTCATGAGGATCCTCGGTAAGGGCAATCTTACGGATCCTTCCCTTCATATGACTAATATACTGATAGAATGATCTATTATTAAAAAAATCGGGCTCAGGCCCTCTTATTAGAGCAGGTGGCAACTATCATTTCAAGTCGGAAGATTTTTTCAAATACTCCCAGGATTGTACCCTCGGTCTTTTCCCTTTTGTGAAGTCCGTGAGGCTGTAAGCAAAGTCAATAAAAGTCTGTCTGCTGAACTTACCTTTGTCCACATCCTCCTTTAACAGGGTGAGGGCTTTTATTGGCTGCATCGAGCTCCTGTATGGACGGTCGTCATTCGTAATTGCCTCGTAACAATCAATGATCGCGAGTATCTGCCCATAATCAGAGATTTCCCGCTTCCCCCCCGGGTAGCCCGAACCATCCAGTTTCTCATGATGCTCCAGACAGGCTAATTTGACTTTCGGAGAAATTTCCTCGTACTCATCAAGAATGCTGACTCCAAGGGTGGGGTGGGATTTCATGATTTCGAATTCCTCATCCGTCAGTTTTCTGTTAGCTGTCAGGATCTCTGTTGGAACCTCGATTTTACCAACATCATGAAGCAGGGCGGCAAGTCCCAGATCCAGTGTTTCCCTATCGCTTTTCATGGTATAAAAGCAGTACCCAAGAGTGAGTACCAGAACATTAATAGAGTGAATGATCGTTGTGTAATCTTTGAAAGCTATTCGAGCAAGATTTTTCACAACTGTTGGGCGGGAGGAATACCCCTCAATGAGAGACTCCACGGTCCCGGGGGCTCCTTTGATAGATCCCGTACGCGGTTCCGACATCGTTTCGTCCACGATACCAACAAGCAGATCTTTTACCTCTGCTGTATCCTTCGTTCTGATATTCTCTTCCAACTCATTATTAAACCCCCGTTGGGCTTCTTGTATTGCCTTAATTTTATCCTCAGGCTTGATATAAAGGTCTCCGAGATAAGATTTGTGTGAGAGACTTGCTTCGGTAAAAGTCATTCCCGCAGATTTGTAGAGACGTATGTTTTTGGAGGGGGTTTTATAATAGAGTTCAACACCTGTATAGTATTTGAGGTGAGATTTTCGAACAGAAATCCATTTTTTTCCAGTTTTCATCAATCTATCTTCTTATAATTTATAATAATTTACCTTTTTCTTTATTCAGGTACATCCTTTTATCCGCATCCCGTAAGAGATCATCGTAGCTCATTCCCGGAGACCAACTTCTTATACCATAGCTAAAATCAATAGGAAACCGTGTTCCATCAAGAAGCTGGATACTGCCACCCATTGTTTCCTTTTTTATTGCCGTAATTCTATTTTCAATCTCCTCCGCGGAACAATGAAAGAAAATTCCGACAAACTCATCCCCTCCATATCGGGCAATAATATCCGCGGCCCGCAGAGAGGTGATCAAAACAGAGGCAAACTGGATAATAACATGATCGCCACAGATATGACCGTAGCTATCGTTAACAATTTTGAAATTATCCAGATCCATGAGAACAAGTTGAAATGGAGAATCCCCCCGTTCACATCGATGAATCGAATGGATCACCAGATCTTTGAAATAACGCCTGTTATAGAGAGTTGATAAGGGATCATGCTTGGACAGGTAGATGGTTTTCTCTAAATATTGATGGTTTTTCAAAACAATCGCGGTCTGACTGCTGAAGTATTCCATTATGAGAAGATCTTCCCTGCCGAACGCGGAGTATTCTCTTCCATCGACTGAGAGCACACCAAAAAATTCCTCGTCGAGGAGAATCGGTACGCTTAGAGAGGAATTCCATTCATAAACTCCGCAACTGTCCAGGCCCTCCCGGATCCTCCGTTCCTGGTACTTTTCATCAAATGCCCGCTTGTTATTGATAAAAGCCGGTTTCCGGTAATTTCCCCGGTTATTTATATAGAGAAAGGTGTCTTCAAGAGGCATGGCTATTTGTGCGAGTTCTTCAAAAGGGAACCCTGCACTTGCAACAAAATGAAGGACACCGTCTTCACCCATCATCATTAAACTGCCGGCAGATGCCGAGGGAAGCGATTCGATTGCCGTGTCAAGAATCCTCTGGTAGAGCTCCTGCGAATCCTCAACTTCAATCACCGCGTGGTTCATTTTTATAACCACATCCTTGATGTAGTTGCGATCCTTGAGAGCCTGAAGTTGAGCGATCTCTTTACTCGGAGGCATGATGACAAAGAGCAAAACCGCAAGGAAACTCCCTGCGAGAACCATTTGAATGACCAGGAGGAGAATCCCTGATAATTGGGGTATTACCTGCTTGGGCAGAATTACCCCGAGGGTCATGGAAATGAGAAGAAGGGGGATATAACGCAACATTCGTCTCAGCATACCTTTCCATTTTCAATCATAGTAGATACTAGGTGAATTTTCCAATCGTCAAGAGTTATTTAACCGATCTGTTCCACCTTACTTCACAAAGTCCCTCTTTTCCTTCCCCTGGTTGGATTTCATTATCTTGAACCTCTTCAAAGAGAGGGAATTTGTTACCACAGATACAGAGCTGAATGACATTGCTGCACCTGCGATGATTGGGCTTAATAGTCCGGCAGCTGCAAAAGGGATCCCAATAAGGTTATAGAAAAAAGCCCAGAAGAGGTTCTGCCTGATCCTGGACATGGTTTTCCGGGACAGCATTATTGCATCTGATATGCTTTCGAGATTTCCCCGGATAAGAGTGATGTCCCCCGCTTCCATGGCAATGTCGGTTCCTGTGCCCATCGCCATACCGATATCCGCGGTTGCGAGGGCCGGTGCATCATTTATTCCATCACCCACCATGGCAACGATTTCTCCCTGCTTCTGCAGATTGGAGAGAGCCTCTGCTTTTTTCTCCGGCAGGACTCCCGCGAGGATACGAGTTATCCCCACCTGTTTCCCAATCGCTTCGGCTGTCCGTTGATTGTCTCCGGTAATCATATAAACTTCCAGCCCCATCTTTTTAAGACCGGCAACCGCGGAACGGGAAGTATCCTTTACTGTGTCCGCGACAGCGATTATTCCGATGCATTTTTGATCTTCCCCGAGAAGGACCACTGTTTTCCCCTGCCCTTCGAGGGAAATGATCAGGGTCCGGTAATCCTGAAGTGAAATCCCCCTCTCTTCGAGCAGCCCCGGAGAGCCAACAAAGATAGTGCGGTTTCCGGTTATCACCTGAACACCTCTACCGGGAATAGCGGAAAAGGTCTCAGGATCGGGGATCTCCCCGTGAACATACAGGGCTTTCTGAAAAATTGCCGAGGCAACAGGGTGCTCCGATTTCTTTTCCGCGATCCCCGCTTTCAAGAGCAGGTCTTTCCGATCAGTCCCGTTCAGTGGAACAACATCGGTCACCGAAGGCTTCCCGAGGGTAATGGTGCCGGTTTTATCAAGGACAACAACTGAAAGCTTGTGGGCAAGTTCAAGACTCTCTCCGCTCCGGATCAAGATCCCATTTTCAGCCCCTTTTCCGGTACCCACCATAATTGCTGTAGGAGTTGCCAGACCCAGGGCGCAGGGACAAGCAATCACCAGAACAGCCACCGCGCTGATAAAACCCTGTCCCGGATCCCCGAGAATCAGGTACCAGACAAAAAAAGTAACCAGAGCAATTGCTAATACAGTTGGGACGAAGATCCCGGCAACCTTGTCTGCAAGTTTCCGGATCGGGGCTTTTAATCCCTGCGCTTCTTCTACAACCTTTATCATTTGTGAAAGAACCGTATCCTTTCCGACCTTTTCTGCCTTGAAGGTGAAGGTCCCATACCGGTTTATCGTCGCTCCAATTACTTTATCCCCGGAAGCTTTATCCACCGGAAGGCTTTCCCCGGTTATCATACTTTCATCCACAGCCGAGTTACCTTCGATAACCTCTCCATCCACAGGGACCTTTTCTCCCGGTCTTACAACTACCAGATCCCCGGTCACAACCTCCCACAGAGGGATATCAATCTCTTTTTCATCCCTTATTACCCGGGATGTCTTCGGCTTCAAACCAATGAGTTTCTTTAGTGCTTCTGAAGTTTTCCCCCTGGCGACTGCTTCTAACATCTTTCCGAGCAATACCAGGGTGATAATTAATGCTGAAGCCTCGAAATAAAGACCTGGCTTCTCCCCCGGCGTAAGTGTTTGAAAGAAACCGGAATAAATACTGAAAAAATACGATGCACTTGTCCCCATGGCTATAAGAAGATCCATTCCGGGGCTTCCAGCTTTCAGACTGTGCCAGGAGTTACGGTAAAAACGCCACCCGATAATGAATTGGACCGGGGTTGCAAGAAATAACTGAAGGATTGGATTGTGGAGAAACATGAGTTGTTCAATCCGAAACAAACCTGCAACCATTGCCATAAGGAGAGGAAAGCTCAGCAACGCGGATACCAGAAAACTTTTCCGAAGTTTTTGGATTTCTCCCGCCCGAACTTCCTGCTCTCTACCTACCTGATCTTCCTCGACTTTTTCCGCTCCGTAACCGACCTTCCTGACCTGCTGAATCAGATCGGAGATATCCACCCTGGAGGGATCGAAGGAGACACTCGCTTTTTCATTCGCGAGGTTTACCGCTGCAGCCTGAACACCTTTCACATCGCGCAATCCCCTCTCAACTCTGGAAGAACAGGAGACACAGGTCATCCCGGCAATCATCAAATCTATCGTCTCTATCATGGAATTACCCATATATTTTCTCCTATCATGTGTTTAACCCAACATTATTGTTTTCTTCATTTTGTCATTTTACCTATGGTAATCATCAACTCGTCGATTACCGAAAGCTGCCCTTCTTTGATTTGTTCTACCACACAACTTCGGATGTGAGCTTCCAGCAGGATTCTGCGGACACCATATAAAGCAGCTCCGATGGAGGAGATCTGGTTCAGGACATCATCACAATAAACATCCTCTTCAATCATCCGGGTGATTCCCCGCACCTGCCCTTCAATTCGCTTGAGCCGGTTCACAAGCTGTTGTTTCGCTTTTTCAGAATGGTGGGCCCGCCGACCATGATCACCATGATGTTGGTGTTTATCACTCATATACCATACCCCCCTACCCTATATATAATTGTTTTTGTGATGAAAGTCACCAAGATTGTTCTTAAAATCCAAATAAATATTTTTTGTGGTACACATTATATTTAATATCACTATATGCCGAAGATGATTGAGAAGGACTCATATTTCATTGAAAATTAAGGATTATTTGAATGTTTTACATTGCCGATCAATATGATCATTTATTACAGAACAACAAGCAAATAATTCTCAACGGTATAGTAGGTGCCGCCACACCGTCAGAGGTAGAATCAAGCGCTTTTTTTGCCCGCTACCTGCGAACGGTTGGTATTACACCCAACAACTATTGGCTCTTTTTAAGGATATTGGAATCTAATAATAAATACATTGTAGACGAGTTGGTTGGAGATAACGATCCTAGAATCATGTTTACGATCATTAAACCTACCCACGCCCTATTGGAACGGGCATTCCAACTGATTACCCTCTGGCATCCCGGACAGATCTTTTCCAAGGTCCTCCTTGCTGTTCTGGGAATCATCGAATACTGCTATCACAGTGCCGACGAGGGTTTTAGCATCCACCCATTAGACATTTCTGAAATAAACAACGTGGGGAAGTTCCTTAATCAGTCAGAAGACCAGTTCGATCTGATAAATGCTGCTATTTTAGATATCATGGACCGGATATCTCACCTTGGTGAATATGCAAATGAAAACAGAAAGAGTATTCTGGCTAAACATGCCTATAATGTTCGTATGGGGTATTTCGATAATACAAAAAAACTCACCGATATCATCCCTCAAGTACTTCTGGTACGCCTTATCCGGGAGAAATCGGAGATTAAACCCTCAACCGATTTTCTTGCTTTCATGGAGAAACTGCATAATACTAATTCATAGGAAGTGTTAAGCAATTTCCACTTAAGGAGCTAATGAAACATGAATATCACATCTGAACTGGTCAGGAAAGCCGCAAAGGTCCTTGGGAAAAACGGAAACCGGCCAACAGATAGAAAAGGACGACCCGGCGGACTCATTGATCTCTCAAACGATAAGCGGGATGTGGTTGTTATCGGTGATCTGCATGGTGCCTATGACAATTTAATAAAAATTATGGAACATGAGGGAAATGCGCAGGATGTGAAAACCGGAAAGACTATCATTATTATAATTGGTGACGGTATCCACAACGATCAAACGGGTCAAATGCTCGAGATGCAAAGTTCATTACTTGTTCTTGAAGAAATAATCCATCTGATTCTTACCTATGGAGACGGGGTCCTCTACATACGGGGAAACCATGATACTTTTGAAGATCGATTATCGAAAAGTGGTATACAACAGGGTAAAGAATTCCGTATTTTTTTAGAGGAACACCGGGGTGATGATTACATCGACGCAGTAGAAGAGTTTTTCGAAACCTTACCCCTCTTTATCATAGGAAATGGATACGTCATCACTCATGCAGGACCGGTTCGAGGCGGATGTTCCAGGGAAGAGCTTATAAACATTTTAGACGACAAGGAATTGTATCATCAACTTATATGGAACAGACTCCATGAATTTCGAGGAAACCCAAGCCTGAAGGAATACGGCGAGTCGGATATTCGTGACATGCTGCGAACATTAAAGCTTCCGGAAAATCTTCCCTTCATTGTGGGTCATAATCCTATGTGGCATACAGGGGACAGGACCGGTATTTGGCGTGACATAATTGGTATAAAAAACCACTTTATCATTTACAGCAACATAGCAACCAGAGGTCCCTATTTGAAAATCTCAAAAGGCGGATGTGAAGAAAAATTTGCCTTCCCGAATAAAGTGGAGCGATTTTGTGTGTGAAGAAGCGTGCCGTAAACAATCCTATTCGATAAAAGACTTGAAAATGAGGAACTATCTGTACCTGGATTTATCTATAGATGAATTAATAGACAAGATGTCCAATCTTGAGCTTGTAGAAATTGGCAATGATAAGGAAGTTCCCTTCACAGCCAGCGTCAGAAGTTATTCGGGAGCGAAGGACCAAGAAGGGTGTTCATGGCTTATTAAGGAAATCCCTAGGGAAGAAGCCCTGGATCACAAGCTCCATGAGATAGCCTACTACCTCGATTTCCTCATGAATACCCTCGCAGCACCGAACATTCTCATGGAAATGGGTGGGAAATACTACCGGGTTACGAAAAACATCAAGAATGCCATGCAAATATCAAGCTATAACTATTTAGAGGAACCATTCAAGAGCATACTGGCAAATGATTTGGTAAATCGTTGGCTTTTCTTCGATGAGGATAGAAATCCCAACAATTACCTGGTATTCCATGACACCGATGATACCCTGAACATTATAGTGATTGATTACAACAAGGCGGATCTGTATACCAGAGAGATGAAGATAACAGGTAATGAAGATAGATTCGGATGGCATCGGATGGAGAAAACCCGATTCCTTACTCTATTAAAACCGGATAACTTCGATAATCTATCAATAGAAACCTTTGAAGACCGCCTCCAGGACCTCATGGGTATTTCTGAGGACCTTCTCAAACACATTGTAATGAAATCCATGAGTTGTTGTCCTATCGAGTCCGCATCCACTGAAGAAATTTCGGATCTGGTAGCCGCAAACATAATAAAACGCAGAGAATACATCAATAACTACTTCCGGAGATGGTTTCATAAGAAAAACATGGCGGAAGAGAAGGCGGAGGATGATCGATATGCGGGATTCGGACAATCGTTCCTCGATTATTATAAGAAAAAGAAATAGAATTCCCGGATGAATTTCAATGGCGCAACTATCAATAACTGCTATCTTGTTCGGTACCGCAGAGCAGAGGATGAGCTAACCGAAACCTGGGAAGCTCATGCTCTCTTCTCAGCGAACATCTTCAGGCTTATTTTTTTAAAAACGCCATTCTCCGATATAGATCCCCATGCGTATGATGAATTCAGGAGGGTTGCTTCCATACTCTGTAAAGTTAATAACCCTCATATTGAAACTGTTATTGAAACAGGGGTGTACGAAAACCACGCCTTTATTTCGATCCTTGATGCCCAGGGGCTCAGTCTCTCAGATAGACTAAAAGAGGGAATAGTTCTTCCCTATAAGACTGCAATTCGCTTTATTTATGACATGGTCGGCGGCTTAGTCAGCCTGGAGATCCATGGTTTGCGCCACGGATTACTATGTCCCAAAAATATATGGGTAAGTACCATCGGAGAAATCACCTTGCAGATCAAGGCATGTTATCTCACGGGTATACTTCCCTTGGGCGAGGGAATGAAGTTTATTCATCAGCTTGAAGAATGCTTCCGGTTCCTTCAGGCATCACCCTCTCAAGGTTATAATCCCAGCTTATCAGCGGATATTTACTCAATCGGCCTCACCTTCTATATGGTACTGTTTGGGGAAAAAACACTCCTGGAGGAAAAGGTGAAGTTCCTGGCAAATAGAAAGGTCATTGAATCTTCTTCAATTCCCAAAAAAGCCAAAATCCTTCTAAAAAAACTAATATTCACCCCTGAGTCATATCCTTCAATTCTTTCGATACGCGATGAAATCTATGATCTCCTGCCTAAGCAAAAGAATGAGGAATTGTTACATACAAACCTGAGCAGCCTCCAAACTCGCTTTCGAGGGCAAGCGATATCAGAAATCCCTGCTTATGCCGAATATTTCCGGATGAAAGAAGAAGCTCCTGAAATAGAAGTTCTTGGTGAATTGGAACAGGTAGAAGAAACACCGGGAGAAGAGGTCTCCATCCGGGGAGCCAAATGGAATCTTGGATCTTTTTTAAGGGCTATCTTCGCAAGGAAAAAATCTTTATCCCCCAAAAAAATAACTGGAAAATCGAAAGCGCCGGGTTTTTCAAGTATAGTCCCTTCCCCCGATGATCGTAAAAAACAATATGAATCCGGCTTCGGAAGCATTATTCGGTCCTTTGGAGACTATTTTTTAGGGTCCCGTAAACCAAGTATCTTCAATATCGGACGTTCAATAAAAAAAAAGGCGGAACACAAACACACAGAAGGGCCGCCTATGCAGTTTAAAATAACTGAATCCTCTACTAAGAATTTCACTGCGAAAAGTAGTCAGAGGGAAAATCAAGAAGCCCACCAGCAAGATACTCAAAAAAGAAATATTAGGAAGGCCGGACCAGGATCAGGAATTGGATCAGAATTGGAAACGCAATTGGAAAAGATAACCGGCTCTCATAATGGCTCTGACACGATTCCGGGAGATGTTCCACCCATCGGAGAACCCCGGGCGGCCGGGGAAAGCCAAAGCTTCAAGACAATACCCCCTGAATCCATTCAAAAAGAATCTTCTGAGGCTTTTGGTAATCTTCCGAAAAAGCTTGGTCTTTTCAGGCGTATCCTTAACTGGATAAAGCGTTTATTCAGGAAAATATAGCACACACAATCAGGAGTAAAAAAGGGACCGATTCATATATCTGTTTGAATCGATCCTCATGCTTTATTCAGCCGTGAATTAAAAGGCAAATATCAGAACACCTTCAAAGCACTCATTCTTATGAAGAAGGAGGTATCTCCTCCTCCGCGAAATTGCCTTTCTCCAATAAGAGATCGGGAATTGCCTCGTTAAGGCTTTTGGTCATATCGAGGAACTTACCCCTGATGTTATTCGCCTGGGTTGCCACCTTCTTAATCTCTTCATCAATATCGGGATTCCCCGGATCAAAAAGGGAGGCAATTTTATCCAGAATCAACAAGATACTCTTGTTAAGATCGAACATCTGGTCCTTGGTTTCATCCATATGTTTGCCTAAATTGTTCACATCAGTGATAGACACAGGATATACCCGGTATCCTTCCAAAGGATTTTCATAGGTCATGGTTAACAATCCGAGATACACCAGGAGGCTCTTGAGATAAATCCCACTACGCCGGGCCTGGGTAAAAGCACGGAAGCAATCCTTAATAATATAGAAATTAGGGTGGATGCCGCTGAAATAGATAGGCGGGTCCTTATCACCAATGAGAGCATCAACTACCCAATGGTTCTTTGTGTCAAGCAGCCTCAGGTAGATCGGATAGGTATCGGGAGTTACTCCGATCTTGTTAAGATAGGCTGCATAAGCAACAGTACCGTCCACACCTTCGGTATCCTGACAGCTAAAAATTTGTTGCAAAAAAGACAACTCAAGCTTATCCAAATCCTCTTTCTGCCAACCTTGTTCTTCCCATCGTTTCATGGACCATACTCCTAGTCAAGCAAGAGAATAACGGGCCGGAAAGACATCAGCAGCCCCGTTACTCATTTCCTTACATGGTTTGATGCTATTCTTCCTTCTTCTCCGAGTCCTGAGTCTTAGCAGCAGGCTTCTTTCCACCTTCAGCTTCCTTCAAAGGAGTACGTTTTCTTGGATCAATTTCAGGGTCCAAATTCCGTTCACTCTTTAAGAGCACATCAGGAATTACATCCACCAGTCTCTTGGTAGAATCGAAGAAGTTATTTCGAATATTATGAGCGTGAACCGCAAGATCTTCCATTTCCTCGTCAATATTCTGACCTTCCAGTTCGCTAATCTTGTCCAGGACATCAAGAATAGATCGGTTCAGAAGATCATCCTGCCCCTTCTCTTCGATAAGATGCTTACCCAGACTGTTAATATCAGCAATAGAAGGGGGATAGATTCTGTATCCATCCAGTGGATTGCTGTAGGTAGCCTGGAAAGCACCAAGGATTATTCCGAGAGTTTTCGAATATATCTCAGCCGGGTGGTACTTAGCCAGAAAACTGAAACAAGTACCCACGATAAAATAATTTGGCTGGATGGAGCTCATGAAAAGGAATGGGTCCCTGGTACCCAGAAGGGCATCTATTACATGATGATTTCGAACGCCAAGGACTTTCAAAAAAATCGGATAATTGCTTGAAGTAATACCAATACTGTTCAAGTAAGTGGAATAGGTTATAGATGCTTCAACCGATTCAGTAGTTCTAACGCCCATGATTCCCTTTAACAGATTGTATTCTATAGAAGCAATATCCTCTTTTGTGTAGCTTTGCTTTTTCTCAAAAAGTTCTTTCACCGCTATTTCTCCTCTTTTTTCAGTCTACGAAAATCTGCACAGGTGGTATTTCTTTCGCGATGTAATCCGACTTGACCAAGAGAACCTGAGGAATAACATCTTCCATCTTCTTTCGCTTGTCGAAAAAGTAAGTTCGGATGCTATTCGCCTGCCTTGCAGTCTGCTCTATCGCAGCACTTTCGGAAGTACCAGTCAGAGAGCCGAACCTGTCAAGAATATCCAGTATGCACCGGTTATTCGCGTCATCCTGTCCGAGCTCCTTGTTGAGATGCTTCCCAAGATTATTCACATCATTTATGCTGGCGTTATAAATTCTGTAACCATCTTTCGGGGAACTGTATGCGGCCTGAAGGACGCCCAAGATTATTGCAAGGGTCTTCGGGTAAATTCCTCCTGGATGCCAATTCGTCAGCAGCCGGTATGAGTTCAGAATTAGATAGTTGTTGGGGTGAATAGAGCTCAGGAGAAGGAATGGATCCTTATCCTCAATGAGCGAATCGATCACCCAATGATTCTCCACCTCCAGAAGACGCAAAAACAAAGGATAGTTGTCATTATCTAACCCTGAAAGCCGTAAGAACCACGCATAACTTATGGCTGCTTCCACTGCTTCTACGGTACGGCAGCCAATCATCCGCTCGATGATATTTATTTCGACTGCCATTATCGACTCTTTGCTCCATGCATCCTCAATGGCCTTTGCCTGTTGCTTGTCCATGAATTCCTCCTATTACATAGGGAATTTTAATTTGTCAATAAAAAGTATTATTAAAAGAAAGTAGCTTGTCAAATTTAAAAGCTTTTTTTTTAAATTTCACCTGTTTATGCTCAATTTTTCATCATTACCCCCCCCTCACATCACTGTGATTCGAACATTCTGTTCAATATTTGTGTTTCAAACATGAGTTCTTTCCAAAGGAGGGTTATTCTTCGATCCGATGAATTAAAATTCGCCCTTCCGGATATATGAGATGGGGGTACTCAATACCCGGATTCAACTCAAGAACTCGAGCCAGGAAAGAATGCCACCCATTGAAGGGGAGGCCGGTAACCTCTTCGGGATGGCCCACATCAGTCTCTGTCAGGTATTGGAAAAGCTTCCAAAGGCTGTCTCCACTCTTTGGGACCCACTGTATTCCATTTCCTGTTCTCTCAAATTGATAGGAGGTACTGTCTGCATGGGCTGCTTCTTCAACAAGAGGAGGTGATTCAGGAATGATATGATTTGGATCGATTGCGGGGGGAAAACTCTCAGGTTCCAAAGTAGATTCAACAGCCCTGACTATTAAATCTTCAGAAGAATCGTTGGATTTATTCGGGACTAAAAATATAACAGCAAGTATTGCAACCACCAATACGAAGACAACCAGGATGGCTGCAAATTCTTTTTTTCTTTTTGCCATCCTCTCTGACTTTCTCTTCTTCACGCTCTTCTTATCGGTAGTCTGATGAACCCCATCTGCCATATTCATCTTCCTGAGGATCTGTAAGACTTCCCGGGACGTTCTGGAAAATCGTACAACGAAGGAAGGTTTATCCATTATTGTATTTCGCGCGAGATAATTTCTATCATCAAAGGAATCTCCTGCCTCAGCCTTAATAAATGGTTTTGATTGAAGAGTTTCACGGGAAATTTGTCTATCACTATTACCCACAGCATCTTCAGAGGTATTGTAACCCCCAGGTGGTAGGGAAAAATCGAATTCCACTCCCTTTTGTTCCGCGGCAGGGGGAGAAAAGGATAAATCCACCTCTCCATTTTCTATTCTATCTTGAGAAATCAGCTGATAGTCTCGTTTAGCCTGTTCTATTCTATTTGTTTTTTCCGTGTGAAGGTTCTCAGGAAGATCCTTGAGGTGCTTATCTGCCCAAATCCTTTTTTTCGGCTTTTTTGATGAATCGGTCTCCTCCATATCCAAACTTTCAGGCTCCATGGAAGCCTCCTGAGTACTTGGATCAGGACCCCTTTGATTGTGGGAATCTTCCTTGATATGGGGTTCTGAAGCAATGTCAAAGGTATCTGATAAAACCGCTTCCTGACGGCTTTCCACATCCTCAATGATGTCGTGAAGGGCATA
>JAGLYY010000255.1 GCA_023131935.1 Spirochaetales bacterium
CCGACCCCCGCGGTAATAATGGAGATTCCGTTTGAAGTAACTAAAGGAAGATAGAGATAATCGAACCCGGCTTGCAAGCCAAAGATCCTCGAAGCACCAAAAGAATAAGAAGCAGAAAGACCGGTTCCGGCACCAAAGGAGAAATATTCAGTGCTTTGCCCCAGAGGGAGAGTCCCGCCGGGAGAAAGACGTAGAAAGAACTGATCATTCGCTTCCACCGTAACTACCGCCACCAGCATCAGCACGATGGCGAGAATCGTGAAGCGACCATACATTTTTATTACCCTCTTGCTGTCGAGTATAGCACCCGTTATTTGCTTTGACAATATTCATGTATTTTTCCTGTACCCCAACTGCCTTTTATCCTATAGTAAGATAATAATCTTTATCGATTACAGGATTGCAAGTGGCACGGACATTCAAGAAAGACCTGCAGTATTACAAGTTTTGTTTTTACGGGTTCCTGAAGAACCTTCGATTTTTTGACCCTTTCATCATCCTTTTTTTTCTCGAAAAGGGGCTTACCTATTTCCAGATCGGTTCACTCTACGCGATTAAGGAGGTCACCATCAACATCCTGGAAATTCCCACCGGGGTTGTGGCCGATGCCCTGGGCAGGCGGCGTACCATGATCGCCTCTTTTCTAAGCTACATTTTCTCTTTTCTTATCTTTTTCTTTGCCCGGACCTACCTCCTTTTCATACCCGCGATGCTCCTGTTTGCCTTCGGTGAAGCTTTCCGGACCGGGACCCACAAGGCGATGATTTTTGAATATCTCAACTTGAAGGGGTGGAGGGATCAGAAGGCCTATTACTATGGTCATACCCGTTCCTGGTCCCAATTGGGTTCCGCCCTTTCAGCGATTATTGCCGCTGTTATCATTTTCTGGCGGGGTAATTACTCGGCGGTATTTCTCTTTTCCACTGTTCCCTACATCCTCGATCTTCTCCTGATGATATCCTATCCAAAGGTACTCGATGGCACCCGTAATACCATGGACAAACAGAAATTAGGGGAGACCATCAGGTTAGTCCTGAAGGAGGTTTTCGCTTCCATCAAGGAAATCGCCCTGTTAAAAGCCATCGGCAATGTGTCCCTCCACAGCGGCTATTATAAGGCGGTGAAGGATTACCTGCAGCCTCTCGTCAAGACCTTCGCCTTATCTCTCCCGATTGCTCTTGCTCTAACGGATCATCAACGCACAGCAGTACTCGTTGGTGTGGTGTATGCGCTTATCTATCTTCTCACATCGGTAAGCGCCCGAAAATCGGGGGTCATTGCTCACCGGTTCCGCAACCTGGCCATTCCCCTCAACTTAAGTCTCTTCCTTGGACTCCTCGCCGGGGGCATCAGCGGGACATTATTTGTGTTTGGAATACCTTCCCTGGCTGTTGTTTTCTATATTGGAATTTATATAATGGAAAACTTTCGCAAACCTATTGGGATCGCCTGGATAAGTGAAGAGTTGAAAGAGGATATCCTCGCGACCGCTCTTTCGGTGCAATCCCAGACAGCAACCATTGTAACCGCGGGGGTTGCCCTTCTCATCGGAGCTTTAGCCGATCATTTTGGTATCGGATATGGGCTGCTCATCGTTTCAGGGATACTATTCATTCCGTCTCTCCTTTTGCGGGTAAAAGTTAAAGATTAATACAGGGTCGCGGCCTTCTCAGCAGTGGTTACGATCCCCTGGATCATGGAGGAACTGAATCCCGCGTGCTCCATCCGGTTTAATCCCGATATGGTACAACCCATGGGAGTGGTGACCCTGTCGAGCTCATCCTCAGGGTGGTTACCTTTCTCCAGGAGAATTGACGCTGCTCCCTTGGCTGTTTGAGCGGCCATGAACAGGGCATCCTTCGCGTGAAAACCGATTTCAATCCCCCCCTGGGAGGCTGCACGAACAGCTCTGAGAAAAAACGCGATCCCGCTCGCGCATAACGCTGTCGCCGGTACCATGAGATCTTCATCAATAACAATGGTTTTCCCCAACTGGTCAAAGATCCGGATAGCATTATCCAGGGCATCTGTGTCCCTCTCCTCCGCGCAGATACAGGTCATGGACTCCCGAATCGCGATAGCCGTGTTGGGCATTACCCGGACCACCGGCACATTGATACCCAGGTGTTCCCGGATCTGTTTGATCCCCGCGCCCGACACGATAGAAAGAATGATATGTCTATCCGGATTTACTTTATCGCGGATTTCTCCAATAAGCCCGTTCAACTGCTGGGGGGTAACACTGAGAATGATGATATCTGAAGCCTCCACCGCCTTTCGGTTATCGGTCGTGGCAACAAATCCTCTTTCCTCAAATGGTTTAAGAAGAGCGCCGTTTTTCCTGGTGACAGTAATGTGCTCCGGAGTAACAATCTCCGATTTCAGAAGGCCATAAGCGATGGAAGATCCGATGTTCCCGACTCCGAGAATTGCAATGTTCATTTCCTGGCGCATGATACTTCTCCCCTAAAATGTTTCTGTGCGTAGATACTACAGAAACATGGCATAATGGTAAAGAAGAATTGTGATATTAATAAAAACTCACTGGCAATTCTCTGAAAGTTCATTACAATAAAGGGTAATCATTCTTAAGAACAAGGAGCATTGAATGAAAGGGTATGTCTTTTTTCTGATAAAAGCGGTGGTTTGCATTGTCTTTGGATTAGCTTTTATTATCTTTCCTGCCTTTACCTCAGAACTGTTTGGAATCGAACTGAATATTGATGGGACCTATTTTGCCCAATTCTTCGGTATTGTCTTTCTGGCAATCGGTTTTATTTGTATCTCGACAAGCTCTACGGATTCCAATATCCTCGCGAGAAACATACTTCTCTCTCTGGCTGTTGCCGATACAGTCGGCTTTGCCTTCTCCCTATACTACCAGATTGATGGATTCCTCGGGGGACTCGGGTGGCTTACAGTTTTTCTCTGGGGTTTCTTTGCGGTTGGGTGCTGGTTATACTGGTTGAGAAGCCGCGGAGCGACTTAATACAGGCTGCGAAAAATGGGACCGGACGATTTGTCCGGTCCCCGAAATCCAATAGTTCGTTATTGCAAAGAGATCTATCTGTTCTATCGAATCATCTCCTCCAGGGTAACCAGAACGCTGTCCCCGAGAGCATCGAGGTTATACCCTCCCTCAAGGGTAAAGATTACAGCTGTTTTATTACCGGCGGCTTTAAGAATTCCCCGGACTATTTTCCGCACCCCTTCGGTAGTTACAGTCATACCCCCGATGGGGTCATCGATATGAATGTCATATCCCGCGGAAACCAGAATAATGGAAGGCTCGAAAGAGTTTATGAGTCCCGGGAGGAATTCGGTATAGATTCTTTCGTATACTTCATCCCCGGAACCCGCAGGCAGGGGCAGGTTCATGGTATATCCCTCGCCTACTCCCCTGCCCTTTTCATTCTCTCTCCCCGTCCCGGGATAAAAAGGATATTGGTGAGTGCTGAAATAAAATACCGCCGGGTCCTCCTCAAAGATTCTTTGAGTCCCATTCCCATGGTGAACGTCAAAGTCCACAATAAAAATCTTCTGAAAACCCCTTTTCCGGGCATACCGGGCCGCGACAGCGATATTGTTAAAAAAACAGAATCCCATTGCCCGGTCCCTCTCAGCGTGGTGGCCCGGGGGACGCACAGCACAGAAGGCCCGCTCTATTTCCCCGCTCTTCACTCCGTCAACAGCCCGGAGCAGAGCCCCGGCTGCCCAGAGTGAAGCTTTGAAGGTCCCCTTTGACAGATAGGTATCAGGGCCCAGATAACCTGGCTGCCCCTCCTTAAGGAACTCCAGGTGTTTTCGGGTATGAACCTCGAGAACCTCCTCTACCTTTGCTTTTCGAGGTTTTATCCGGATCAGCTTTGAAGCTAAGGGGGAAGATTCTACCACATCCCTTATATGCTTTACCCGCCCCGAGTGTTCCGGGTGGTACGGCGGATTTCGGTGAGAAAGATAAACATCATCATAAAGAAAACCGGTACGATTCATTGTGTCTCCCAACTTTAGTATAGCTAATTA
>JAGLYY010000256.1 GCA_023131935.1 Spirochaetales bacterium
ACACCTCCGGATGTCTGTTATCTTGGGTTCCCGGAATTCGTTCAGTACCATAAAGAGGGACAACTGACCAATCTTCAGAAGTACGCGGACGCAAGCACCATTTTTGATGCTGACGACTTCCACCCTGATCACCTCGCGTCCTTCAGTGATACCGCAACCGGTGATATCTACTCGGTACCAAAAGACATATCTACCTATGTTGTTTACTACAACGAGGACATGTTTAAAGCCGCCGGCCTTCCCACACCCCTCGAGCTGTACAACAAGGGTGAATGGACCATGGATAAATTCCTCGAAGTTGCCAAAGTCTTAACCACCGATGATGTACACGGGCTGCTTTTCAATTATGGCCGCTGGAAAACTTTTATCCCCTACTTCGCTCCCGATTGGATCGTAAGTAAAACAAAGCTTGACATAAATACTCCCGAATTTATCCGGGCAGTCAACTACATCAACGATCTGAATGTCAAACATGGGGTAAATCCGACTCCCGACCAGTTACGTGATATCTCTCCCGCTGACAGATTTTCGCAGGGCAAGGGTGCGATGTACATCATCGGCAGGTGGATGACCATGCGTTATCTGAAGGCTGATCTGCCCTTTGGCTGGAATGTTGTTCCCATGCCTGAAATGAACGGAAAAGCCCATACCTGGGTTGATATGGTTGGGTATGCCGTTCCCAGGGACTCAAAAAACCCCGATGCAGCGTGGAGGGTTATTGAATACCTGACCGGTGTTGAAGGACAGATCCCGGTAGCGGAATCCGGTCACGCGATTCCCATCAGGCTTTCAGTCGCGAACTCGGGCGCTTTCCTTCGCTCTGTAAGGGCTGGGTTTAACAATGAAGCTCACCTTGTGCTTGAAGATGCCGCTCCGATCCTTGTATTCGATAATTTCGTTAAGATCTTCTACGATACAATGGGCGCGAAGCTGAATATGGTATTTACCGGGCAGAAAACCGCTGAAGAGGTTTGTGCTGAAATACAGAAAATTGTTGATGGTTTACTAAAACAATAAAATCATGTTATTCGCTCTCCCTTCCGCTTATTATGGGGGAAGGGAGAGTTTTTTCTTTCAGGAAAGTGCGATCTTTATAAAGGAAGGATGGTTGTATGAGCGCTGATGTTTTGGTAGATAACACATTGTTGTTAAAAAAAAGAGTGATATCTCCACGAAAAAGAATGGAAGTGATGTGGGGGTTCATTTTTGTCGGCCCCGTTATATTGGGAATATTAATCTTTATGGCTTTTCCGACTCTCTATGGATTTTACATTTCGACATTCAAATGGGTTATTATCGGCAGGAATCCTGAATTCCTGGGGTTGGGAAACTACATAAGGATGTTTAATGATTTTGATTTCCTTAAGGCAGTTAAGAACACTTTCGTATATGTAATTGGGATACTCCTCTTCAGCGTTCCTCTTTCATTGCTTCTGGCAAATCTGTTTAACAGGAAGATGCTCTTTGGGGAATTACTGAAGATTACCTATTATTTGCCGGTTGTTACCATGATGGTTGGCGTTTCGATGGTCTGGCGATGGGTACTGAGTACCGAGTATGGCATCCTCAACTACTTTCTCGGGATTTTCGGCATGGAGAACATCCCATGGCTGAATGATCCAAAATGGTCTATGCCGGCCTTGATAATAATGAGTATCTGGAAAGGGGTTGGTTTTAACATGGTGCTCTTTATTGCGGGACTGAAAAATATTCCATCTATGTATTACGAAGCAGCTGATATCGATGGAGCAAGCCCCTTTAGGAAATTTATTAGAATAACACTTCCCCTGCTTTCGCCGACGACCCTCTTCATTTCCCTGACAACAATGATGAATTCCTTTCAAATTTTTGCGCAGGCAAAGATCCTCTTCGCCGGGGGGGCGGAAGAAGTCAGCGGGACCGGGCCGGATAACGCGGCAAATACCATTGTAGTTTACCTGTACAACAATGCCTTTAAATGGGGCAACGCGGGGTATGCGGCTGCCCAGGCGGTTTTCCTCTTTATCATACTGATAATCGTTACATCGATACAGATGAATCTCCAGAAGAGGTGGGTGCATTATGACGTATAATATTGCTAGCCTTAAAAAAATCAAAATTGGTTCTGTAATAATTTATCTCATTCTTGTAGCCGGCGGAATCTTCATGCTTATGCCCTTCCTCTGGATGATTTCAAGTTCATTGAAGGATGTGGAGAGTATTTTCATCTTCCCACCTCAGTGGATCCCGAAAAAGATTATACTCAGTAACTATATAGAACTCTTCACCAGCTCCTATTACAATTTTGGATTATACTATTTTAATACCTCTTTAGTTGTTTTATTCAGGGTAACAGGAATGTTCATCTTCTGTTCCATGGCGGCCTACGGTTTTGCCCGGTTGAATTTCCCCTTTAAGAACCTCTTGTTTATGGTTGTTCTTGCGACCCTGATGCTGCCGATTCAGGTATTGATGGTTCCCCTCTATTTCGAGATGAGGTTTTTCAAGTGGATCAATACCTTTCAAGCCCTTTTCATCCCCCATTCCCTGGGCGCGTTCGGCGGTGCCTTCAGCATTTTCCTGCTTCGTCAGTATTTCATGGCCCTTCCTAAGGACCTTGAAGATGCAGCGGTGATTGACGGCTGCAATATTCCCAGGACCTTTGTTTCCATCATGCTACCTCAGGTGAAAACGGCGTACGCGGCGCTTGCGATCTTTACTTTTCAGGGTGCCTGGAATGATTATGTATGGCCATTAATCGTCATAAACGATCCAAAAAAATATGTTATTTCCCTTGGGATCACTCTATTTGTTTCCGACAGGGCAGCGCTGACGAACTGGCCGCTTCTGATGGCCTCTTCGGTTCTGGGGCTGATACCGATAATAGTTATATTTCTGTTCTTCCAGAAATATTTTATGCGTAATCTTGTAATGAGCGGAATAAAATAGATGGGACAGAGTATGTGGGAAACAAATGGACTCATAAA
>JAGLYY010000257.1 GCA_023131935.1 Spirochaetales bacterium
TACCTGTTATACCGGGCAATGGGAGACGACCATGTTGCCCGGTTCGGGCTTGCCGTGTCTGAGGATGGAGTTGATTTTAGACGTTTACCTTATCCGGTATTTCTCCCCAGTACAGATTATGAAACACCCCATTCCTCCAAGCTTGAGCATGACCGTGAACGGGGAGGGGTGGAGGATCCGCGGATCATTGTGATCGGGGATACACTTTATATCATCTACACCGCTTTTCATAAGATGTGTCATCTCGCGATGGCAAAGATAAGTCTTCAGTCCTTTTACACTATGGTGAGTGAGTCTGAGAAGTATCCCGGAAAAGATCTTTCAAAGGATTGGAACTCATCATGGGAGCGTATAGGTCTTCTCTTTCCCCATCTCTTTGAAGTGCCCGAGTTGTTTTCCAGAAATTCAGTCATGCTGCAGCTCCGGAATGATCTAGTTATCCTGTTTTATCGTATCCATAAGGGAGACATCCTCGTCTCCCTGTCCCATTCTCCGGAAGGCCCCTGGAAAGATAAGGGGATACCCTTCCTCACTAAAAAACTTCCCTGGGAAACTGAGAGGATAGGTATATCCACTCCGGCGATACCGGTCTTACAAGAGGGAGAGGATAAATTCCTTTTCTTTTACCATGGGGTTGAAGAAAGGAAAACAGAAGGAAAGGGGATGAAGGTATATCATCTGGGTGCGTTCCTCCTTTCAGCGCGGATTGAAGAAAAAAAGATAATTTTAAAAACTGAGCGATTGAAACAACCATTGTTGAGTCCTGAACGGGATTATGAACTGGAAAACGAATGGCTCCTCTCTGTTGGAGTGCACGCGGTTTTCAGCTGCGGCGCTGTTCCTGTTGGTGATGATGAGATCTATATTTATTATGGTTCCGGAGACTCAAATATCAATATTGGAAAGGCTTCGATAACCGAATTGTTACAGGAAGAGAAAATTACAGAATATTGTGAAATAGACCGCGAATTGTTTTAAACTTTGCTTTATCTATCGAGGAAAATGAGATGATCACTTTGAAACGGGTTTCTGATAAACCAATTTTGAGTCCGGAGCCTTCTCACCCATGGGAGGCTTCTGCTGTATTCAACTGTGCTGCCATCTATGATAATGGGCTTGTTCATATGATCTACCGGGCAACTGATATTGCTTCCAGTGGAAAAGAGGGGAAATTTATTAGCAGGCTTGGGTATGCGGTAAGCAAGGATGGGATCCATTTCAACAGGTTGAAGGACCCTGTGCTTTCCAATGATGTTCCCCAGGAACTCAGAGGGCTTGAGGACCCGCGTATTGTAAAAATAGACGGCATTTTTTACATGATGTATACCGGTTACCGGGGGAAGATCCCCGGAGATTTCAGGATCTGCCTTGCCTCATCTTCTAACCTGATTGACTGGCGGAGACATGGAATTGTTCTTGATGAGCCAAACAAAGACGCCTCTCTGTTTCCGGAGAAAATAGGCGGCAGGTATGTCATGTTTCACCGGAGAGAACCGGATATCTGGATTGCCTATTCCGAGGATCTAAAGACCTGGTATGATCATTCGAAGGTGATGGGACCTGTTCCCGCTTCAAATTGGGAAGACCTCAAAATCGGTATCGGAGGACCCCCAATAAAAACAAAAGATGGGTGGCTTCTGATTTATCATGGTGTGAATCATGATCATGTGTATAGCCTGGGAATTGCTTTGCTCGATAGCGATGATCCGTCGAAAGTTGTAGCCCGGCAGAAAGAGCCTATCCTTGTACCGGATCTCCCCTGGGAGAAAGAGGGGCATATAACGAATGTAGTGTTTTCCTGTGGACAGGTCGAAATGGATGATCGTATCCTGGTGTATTATTGCGGCGCGGATACGGTAATTGGGGTAGCGGAATTGAGTAAAGAAGAGATTATTACCTGATGAACTCGATAGAACCAGCAATAAAGACCTATTTACCTGAACCGGTATTGCCGGAGCATGAAGGTTATATCTCCCTGTATTGGAAGGCATGGAGCCTGCTTGGGAAGAATATCCGGCATGGAGAGGAATGCAACGGTTTTGCTGAAAGCTTTGTAGATGCAGCCTTTAATAAAAACATATTTCAATGGGATTCCTGTTTCATTACCCAGTTTGCAAGGTATGGATATAAAGTTTTTCCTATACTCCCTTCCCTGGATAATTTTTATAGAAAGCAGGAACCCGATGGCTATATCTGCAGAGAATACCGGGGGGAAAATGGTGCTTCTCTTTTCGCGAAAGGGAGTGCCGATGCAATAAATCCTCCTCTCTTTTCCTGGGCAGAGCTTGGGTATTTTAAACTGACAAATGACATGGAGCGATTAAGCCATGTCCTGCCAGCCCTGGTTTCTTATTATCACTGGATAGTGGAGAACAGGAGAAATACAAATAATCTGTACTGGTCGAGTCCTCTTGGATGTGGAATGGATAACACCCCGCGATATGCGGCGAACTGGATCGATTTTTCCGCGCAACAGGCCCTGAACGCCCTCTGTATTGAACGAATCTCGACAACCCTCAAGGACCGAAAAACAACAGCTTTCTTCCGCAAGGAATATAATGAACTGAAAGAAAAGATTAATGATTTGATGTGGGATGAGGAATCCGGGTATTACTGGGATCTTGATACCGCAAATGTCTTTGTTCGCGTAAAGACCATCGCGCCATTCTGGACCTTACTTGCTGAAGTTCCCCCCCGGGATAGAGCGGATACTTTAATAAAACATCTTGGAAATCATAAAGAGTTCAAGAGATACCACCTCTTCCCGACCCTTTCTGCCGACAATCCCCTCTATGACCCTGAGGGGGGATACTGGCGGGGGAGTGTCTGGGCTCCAACTAACTATGCGGTAATAAAGGGGTTGTCCCGTTATGGGAAGTGGAAACTGGCGAGAGAAGCCTCCGGGAATCACCTGGAAAGCCTGCTTCAGGTTTACGAAGAAACCGGGACTATTTGGGAAAACTATTCCGCTGAGTATCCTTCCCCTGGAAATCTTGCAAAGGGTGACTTTGTGGGATTTTCAGGACTTGGACCAATTTCATTACTAATTGAAGAGATCCTTGGGTTTGATGTTGATGCTCCGGAGAATAAAATTACCTGGAGACTGTATCCCTCGGATGTGCATGGGATCAGGAACCTCTATTTCGGTGATAATAGAGTAAGCCTTTTGGCCCAAAAGAAGAATAGAGGTACTTATCACATTGAAATTAATGCCGAAAAAACCTTCACTTTAGTTACATTTATTGGCGAAGTGAAAGAGAGACATACCATCCCCGCCGGGACCAGCAGCTTCACTATTGGGTCAGGATTATAATAAAATGCAGGGAGATATGACGAAAACAGAATGTCAAAGAGCAGGGAGTAGAAGAATGAAAAAGATCATAATCACCATACCCACCTATTGGGGCTGGCCAACCGGCGAGCAGGAACATCAGGACGATGGGGTATTCGATCATCCTACCCATCTGGATACCGAAGGTACCCTCGGGCGTACACTTGAAAGCCTGAAATCTTTGAAATCAGATTCTTTCGAAGTGTTATTAATAACAGCAACGGTCAACCCTTCACTGAATGATGCTGTGGAAAAGAGAGTTGAAGAGGTTATAGCTCCGTATAAACAAAAATATCCGATTACCCAGTTCTCCTTTTCAGACCTCCTGATTGTCAGGAAGTACCTGAAGGACAAGGGGATCGATCCCTTCCTCATCAGTCTTAAAGATTATGCCAACATAAGAAACTGTCAGCTCATCGGCTCCATGCTCCTTGGGGCGGATCTGATTGCGGCGATTGATGATGATGAAGTGGTTCCGGAAAATTACCTGTCTAAGGCTGAGGAATTCCCCGGTACTACCTGGCAGGATAAGAGGGTAGATGGAATTGCTGGTGTGTATCTGGATGAAGAGGGGGGATATAGAGTAAAGGAGCCCGCGGATGCCCGGACAGCCTCAAACCTCTTCAGGAAGAAAGCGGCCCTGATGAATGACGAATTTGCGGTTTACATGGAACATTCAGACGGGATTGTGGAATCCGCAATTGCTCTCGGTGGTAATATGGTATTTACCGAAGAGCTTTTCATGAACGTCCCCTTCGATCCCGGTATTACCAGGGGTGAGGACATCGATTACCTCATTAATTCCCGTCTACTGGGGTACAACTGGTTTTTCGATAGAGAACTATACATCACCCATTTGCCGCCAAAACCAGCTGATGATGAGAAAGCTCAAATATCTTCATACTCCAAACTCCAGCAGGATGTTATCAGGTTCATGTATCAAAGAGAGAAACTTGCGCATTCACAACAGTCTTCTGATCTTACCTCGCTGAAGGCGGAGGATTTTGGATTGTATCCCGGATATTTTCTAAAAAGTAATCTGGATGAGCATGCCATTGTTGCCCTGACTGAATTGCGTCCCCCGGGTCTCGATGAGTCTTTTTTCCCCAGAGCTGAAGTGATAATGGAGAAAGCAAGAGAACGGACAGGTATGGCCAGGGATTTCATTTCTTTCACCCTGGAGTGGAAAAGGCTGATGAAGGTTCTCCGGGAGAGTAAAGAACTCAAAGCGCATATGAGAGGAAAGCTCTAAAGCATTAACTGAAGTGGATAGAACAAAGATTCTCGCACAGCACGAAGCGGGTGGTTTCCGGATAACCCTCTATGGTGAAGAGGGACCTTTTAAGGCAGCCTTTACATCAAGGAAAGATGAGCAGGGAGCTATACTGATTTCTATTAAACTCTCCGCGGAGAAAGAGATCTCCCCTCCGCCCCTGATTCTCGGTTGGGAACATCCTGCGGTAGGGGCCCATCTCCTCTGGCATCCGGGTGTACATGCTGACAGGACAATCCCCCCGGAATGGCGTCCTGCCATGGCAAGATGTAATAATACGACCAATATGCCTGTTCTCTCCCTCTTTTCAGCCTCAGGCAGAAATGCAATGACCTTTGCCTTTTCTGAGGTGATACATGCTTCAACATTAACTGCCGGTTTCGTTGAGGAAAAAGCAGGAATCAGATGTTCAATTGAGTTGTTCAGGGAACCGGTTGTCCCCTTCAAAGAATTTGTGGGAATTCTCCGGATTGATGCCCGTCCAATTACCTGGTTCAGAGCAATTGCCGATGTGGGAGCCTGGTGGGAGGCGATGACGCAGTATAAACCTGCTTCTATACCTGTACATGCCTTGTTACCTGTGTATTCAACCTGGTACAGCTTTCATCAGGAGTTGTCAGAGGGGGAGCTGGAGGAGCAAAGCCGCCTTGCCAAGGATTGTGGATTTGAGACCCTGATCGTTGATGATGGGTGGCAGACTGACGATGTCAGCCGTGGATATGCCTTCTGTGGGGACTGGGAGGTTGATCCTGCGAAATTCCCCGATTTCACATCCCACGTAAACAGGATCCACAACCTTGGTTTCAAATACCTGCTCTGGGTTTCTCTTCCTTTTATCGGTATACACGCAAAGGCATACCCGCGGTTGAAGGATAAGGTGCTAAGGCGGGATGGAGATAATGAGTGGTTTATTCTGGATCCAAGATTTCCTGAAGTGAGGGAGTATCTGATAAGCAGACTTCTGAAACTGGCCTCCTCCTATCCCATTGATGGATTCAAGCTGGATTTTATTGATACCTTTCAGAAAGAGCCCCTTCAAATTGAAAACCTCCATGAGGCAAATACCTCTGCTATGGGTCCCGATCCCGGATGGGATATCCAGTCCCTTCCAGCCGCGATTGAAGAGTTACTTCATGATATTTACAGCAAGCTTCGTAACAGTAACCCGGATGTTCTCATCGAATTCAGGCAGTCATACATCGGCCCCTCAATGAAAAAGTATGCAAACATGCTTCGAGCAATTGATGTCCCCGGAGATTATCATGGGAACAGAATCAGAACGCTTGATCTACGATTACTTTCAGGAAGTACTCCGGTTCATTCCGACATGCTCATGTGGAACCCTGCAGATACTGTAGAAAGCGCCGCAATGCAGTTTGTCCATACCCTGTTTTCGGTACCACAGGTTTCTATGCGTCTGGATGAACTTCCACCGATTCATAAGCAAATGGTTCTGTTCTATATCCAATTCTGGCGGAAACACCAACAACTACTGATGGAGGGGACACTCGAACCCCTGGACCCGGGAAATCTCTATTCGGCTGTAAGATCTTACAATGATGAACAGATGATTGTTGCTTTTTATGGTAGACAGTTGTTGCAGCTTAACCGTGGTATTGCCGGAAACTTGGTCCTGATGAACGGCACTTTTCATGATTCCCTCTTTCTTGAGATAAGTATACCGGGCGGGGAGAGAAAGGTAATAATTTATTCGTGTATCGGTGCTGAGGAAAACCGTTATCTGATAGATCTCAACTCCGGAGTTCACCGGTTTGATATACCGCCGGCCGGTCTCGCGGTAATTCAGAATCATTGAATAAAGTGCAGGCTTCGTAGCACTCAAATATGTTTCATTGTGGGAAAACACTCAATAATGTACTTTATGGAAATGAGTTGCACAACAGACTGAAATATATTGCTAAATAACTTGCAAATAAGAGCATCCATGCTACAATCAAGTTATGGCGAGTGCTATTCATAAGAAAACAAGCTGCTATTCCATTAAAATTGATCCTGAAAACGGCACAATCAAGGAATTTATAGATCTGAAAGGGAAATATCATGAAAATCTTGTGTCGTGCGTTGAAAATCGCGTCTTTGGAAGGATCTTCAGGAGAAATGAAGAAAAGGATGAATATGTTTCTCTATCATTGAAAAATATTTCATTTGATAATTCTCTGGATTTTTCAGATGAGACAGGCAAAAATTGTGTAAGTTATATTCTTAATGAAAGCAATATCGAAATAAATTTTACGGTAGACTCCGGTAATAACCTCCGGACTGGTATTGAACTCGATTTGAATTTTATAAACACTCCTGGATTAAAAAAAGGGGATGATATGGTAATCCCAACCTCCCCCAATATGGAGGAGGGCGGGGAGCAGGGATTTTACCTGATGTCCAGGACCTCCGGGAGGTATATCGTCCTTGCTTTTCCGCGGCCTTTCGCGTGTTGGAGACTGAAATACTCCAATTTCGGACATCACCTCCTTGGGTTTCAGCTTCTATTATCACTTTCCGATATGAAATACCCTGAGGGCACAGTACTGAATGCGTATAATAGTTCTTCTGTCAGGATTGGTTTCGCGGAGGACCTTGAAGAAGCCTATACCCTGGCAAGCAGGCTCGGAGGGTTTCCTGTTGTTCATGCCCCATTTTTTGGCGGTACAGGGCGAATAAAAATCCCTCTGACAATTGCCGGTGAGGCAGATGAACTTCTCCTTATTGATCCTCATAAGAAAAAAGAAAAAATCGAAATTTCTGGTAATAAAGGAGAAAAAATAAACATAGAATTGCGTGTTCCCGGTCAATATACGCTGCTCGCAAAAAAGGACGCGCAGGTCAGTAAATCCACTTTCTTCCGGAATATAGATTGGGAAAGCCTTATTAAAAGGACAGTTGATTTTGGGGTATCCCATTTTCAATTACCGGAGGGTTGCTACGCTCGGGCTATCGACGCGACGAACCTTGCTTACAGAAATATGAAGGTGATTGGGGGATACTCATTCGGGGACCCCTATGAGGAACATTCATGTGGTTCCGGAGAGTTTGGCGGTTTCCTTGCCTGGCTGACGGTAAAACGGATGCTGCATTTTGGAGAAACTGAAGATCTTATAGCCAGCAGTAAAAAATATTTCTATTCCTGGGCACTTCAAAATGGCGCAGGTTCAAATTCCTTTTTTCTAAATGCCATCTCGCCGGTTACCCAGCAGAATATGGGGGAAACTTTTTCACAAGGCCATCTATTTAAGGATCAGCTCTACATTCAATATGAGGGATGGTTCCTCGAGGAATTCTGCGACTACTTCCAATTGACAAAAGATCAATCACTTCTGAACAAAATAAAGCTGATAGCTTTTCACATGATCGACGAACATCAGGATGAGAATGGCGCACTCATTAACATAAGCAGTCATAACGATGGGATTTTTCAGAAAGTAGATTATACATCCTGCGGTACTCCTGTTATTGGGTTGATCAAGGCAGGCCGCCTGTTGATGGAAGAGGGGCTTGACCGGGAAAAGAAAGTATTATCCGGTGCTGAAAAAGCGTGTAACCATCTTGTAAAACGGGGTTTCAACTTTCCCACAGAGACATTGCCGGATGTTGAATTTGTGGAAGAGGGTTCCATGGCTTGTACCGCGTTGTCCCTGATTTATGCTTACCTACACGTGGCTGCAAATGAAAACTATAAAAAAATGGCCGGCGCGATATTGCAAGCTCATGACGACTGGATAATCCGCTCACCGCAGGCTTCCCTCTATGGTTCCTCTTTCCGCTATTGGGAAAATATCTGGGAAACAAAAGATTGGGGACCGTCGATAAACGGCGGGCACGCATGGTCTATATGGACCGCGGAAGCATGGTATTATCACTATTTCATTTCAGGGGATTTTTCCGATCTCATAGAATCCTTCGCGGGATTCATCAGTAATCTTTCCAAGGTAAACCAGGATGGATCAATGTACTCAAACTATACTCCGGACTTTATTCCGGGGGATTTTTCCCATAATGGATCTCAGTTCACTACAAAATATCTTGCCCATGGGTTTCCAAAACGAACTTTCGTTTCATCAAGCGCGTATTTTTTAATCAGGGGGAGCGAGACCTGGCTGCGCACAAGCGCGATTGGTCTCTGGAAGGGCGAGCTTATTTCACTGAATGGTTTTTTAGATGATAAATCCAATTTTATAAGTCACGCGCCGCGGTTTAAAATTCTGGCTTTGGATAATGGTATTGGGAGGATTGAAATGCAGCATGAAGGGGAACTTGAAATAATCAAATCCTCAAGTGTAAAAGAGATGAAAGTATTGAAGGGCACGGTACTCTCGGAAGATGCTCTGAAGATCAAAGTCAAGGCTGTGAGTAATAGAATTACCATTTTCGCGTAAAGCGAGGCGAAGGGAGGTGAAAAACAGAAAGGTAATGGTTTTGGAAAATTAATAAAAATAAGAAGTAAAAATGGTAAATAATCTTATACATTATATGAAAGGGGGCCGGATGTAATGAAGGCAAAAGGAATTTTTATTGTTTTATTGATGGTCATTGTATGTTCGATGGTTTTTTTCTCGTGTGCAAAAAAAGAGGAACAGATTGTATTGAAATACTACCAATACAAACCTGAAATTGTTGACCAACTTGATAAATTGATACAGATATTTGAGGAGCAGAATCCAAATATCACTGTTGAGATCGAGACGGTTGGAAAAGACTATGCTACCGTATTAAAAACAAAGATTGCTTCCAATGATGTTCCCGATATCTACGCGGTACAGGGGCTTGCAAACATGCGAAGTTTTGTGGATGCCGGTATACTGGAAGACATTACGGGTGAGTCCTTTATGAACAGGGTAGCCGTGGCAGCAAAACCGGCGGTAACCTACAATGGAAGGATCTATGCTCTTCCATTGGACCTGGCTGGTCTCGGGGTCATTTACAATAAGGAACTGTTCGCGGAGGCCGGTATTTCAGCACCGCCTGCTACCATCGCTGAACTGAAAGTTGTAATTGAAAAACTAAAG
>JAGLYY010000258.1 GCA_023131935.1 Spirochaetales bacterium
GGGACTAACTCTTGATGATATTTACGCTATCATTAAGTATCCGATTTTCGACTTTTCCCTGGATTATGGAATTCAGGTTCAGGAAGATATCTTCTCCTATACCGTAGGAGATAGTTACGATGGAGCTTATGAAAAGCTCCGGAGCGTAATAAATCAGTATATCCTTCGTTAATCACGCTTTTCTTGACGTTACTTTTCCCTTTGACAGGTGTTTCTATTATTGTAGGGGGCCGCGAGCCCCTGTATCTCCATTTTGTTCGCACCCCCCGGGGTTTTCCTCCTTTCCCCGGGGGGTTCTTTTCGTCCCGCTGGCGGTAAAAACACTGGACGTGACCCAAAGGGATAGAGTATTTTTGAGGTTCACGGGGGACGGACTGGTGAAGAGATTGCACATAGTAAACCCGGGGCTGCTGGAATATGGTGAAGCCCTTGAGTATCAAAAACATCTTGTTGAGCTCAGGCAGCAGGAAAAGATCGGGGATACTCTTATTCTTCTTGAACATCCTGCGGTAATTACCCGGGGGCGAAGAGCTGGTGAGAAAGATATTCTTGCGAGCTCCGATGCACTGCGATCCCAGGGGGTTTCGGTTTTTGATATTGATCGGGGAGGAGAGGCGACATATCACGGTCCCGGGCAGCTTGTGGGGTATCTGATATTTCATCTTTATGAGAAGCAGCGCCGGCTGAAAGAGTTTGTATACAATATCGAACAGGTTTTTATTGAACTCCTGGAAACCAATTTCGATATCCACGCGGACCGGGAGAAGAAACACCGGGGAGTCTGGGTCGGGAACGAAAAGATTACCGCCATCGGTATTTCAATTCACAACGCTGTATCTATGCATGGTTTTGCCTTTAACGTGAATACCAATTTAGACCATTATTCATGGATTATTCCCTGCGGTATCACCGACAAGGGTGTAACCTCCCTCAAGAAAATAACCGGAAGAACTCAGGATATGGCAAAGATAAAGAAACTCACTGCGTCAACCTTCCGAAGAATTTTTGGCTATGACTCCCTCAAGGAGGAATCCTATGGCACATATCCCGAAACCTGAGTGGCTTCGAAAGCCGATACAGGGGGATAAAAACCTTACCTATGTCCGGCGTATACTTTCCGATCTTAAACTCCATACCGTTTGTCAGGAAGCAGCCTGCCCAAACACTATGGAATGTTTTTCCTCAAAAACAGCCACCTTCATGCTTCTTGGCAGTGTCTGTACACGGAATTGCGCGTTCTGTAATGTTACGACAGGCAGCCCCTCTCCTGTTGATCCTGATGAACCACGGAGGGTTGCCGAAGGGGTTAAAGCCCTGGGGCTTCAGCATGTGGTGGTGACCTCGGTTACCCGGGACGACCTTCCCGATGGCGGTGCCGCCCATTTCGCAGAGGTTATCAAGGCTATCCGGGAATTGGATAGCGAAGTGGTAATCGAGGTGCTTATTCCCGATTTTAAAGGGGATGAAACGGCTTTAAATCTGGTTATCGAAGCCCATCCGGATGTAATCAACCATAACGTAGAAACCATAAATCGACTCTATTCGACGGTCCGTCCTCAGGCTGAATATAATCAATCTCTTGAGTTATTACGGCGGGTAAGGGAGAAAGACCCATCGATCCTGACAAAATCCGGCCTCATGGTAGGGCTTGGAGAGAAAAAAGAAGAGGTTTTTAATCTGCTCCTTGATCTGCGGGACCAGGATTGTGATCTTCTCACTATCGGTCAGTACCTTGCTCCGAGCAGACAACATCACCCGGTAGTAGAGTACGTACACCCTGATGTGTTTGAGGAGTACCGGAAAAAAGCCCTTGAGTTTGGATTCCTGGAAGCCGCGTCAGGGCCCTTTGTCCGAAGTTCTTATCACGCGAAAGAGATGATTGAGAATAGAATTATTGGAGGAAACAATGCCACTTCTTGAAAGTTTTAAGGTAGACCATACAAAAATGACCGCCCCCGCTGTGCGGAAGGCAAAGGAAATGAAAACACCTGCCGGAGATCTGATCACCGTTTATGATTTACGGTTTTGTGTGCCGAATGAAGAGATCCTCAGCCAGGAAGGGACCCATACCCTTGAACATCTTTTTGCGGGGTCCATGCGGCAGCACCTGGAGGCTGACGAGATCGAGATAATTGACATTTCCCCCATGGGGTGCCGTACCGGTTTTTATATGAGTATTATCGGCCGGCCGGATGAGAAGGATATTGCCGAAGCATGGCGCAATTCCATGAAGGATATTCTCAATGTTGAAAAACAGGAAAATATCCCCGAACTGAACAAATACCAGTGCGGGACCTGGACCATGCATTCTCTGGATGACGCGAAGAAGATAGCGCAAAGGGTCCTGGACCGGGGAATTGGTGTATTGCGGAACGAGGACCTTCTCCTTTCACCGGAATTTACCGATGCAGAATAAATGAAAGAGATACAATTTATAACGCCGGAAGTTCAAGACGCGCCGGAATTCTTGAAATATCTGAAAACCGTGTGCGCTGATACTCTGTTCCTGAGGATGTATCCTGATGAGATTTTCTACACTGTTTCGGATGAAGAGGTATTTATCAGGAAGATGACTACCGAAAAAAACAACCGCATTATTGTGGCGAAGGTTGCCGGCAGGATTGTCGGGAGCGGCACAATCGAGGGTTCTTCCCTTCAAAAATTCCTTCACAGGGGGGAACTTGGAGTTTCGGTACTGAAAGAATACTGGGGCAGGGGGATCGGAAAGGAACTGATGACTCAGCTTCTTTCCTGGGCGAGGGAAAACCGGTCTCTTAAGAAAATCAACCTCCATGTGAATGTGGAAAACGAAATTGCTGTGAAACTCTACAAGAAGCTTGGATTTATGTTCGAGGGAAAGCTCCGGAATGACTTTTATTATGAAAATCGTTTCGTGGATACTTATTTGATGGGTATAGATGTATAATGAATGATTTTCGAATAGGCAGGGAATTGACCTAGACACTGAGGATCTTATGAAATACGCGGAAAAGATTACCGACCTGGTTGGTAAAACTCCACTATTGAAGATTAGTTCCCTTTCGGAAGAGACCGGTACTCTCATCCTTGGAAAGGTTGAATTTTTTAACCCCCTGTCCAGTGTAAAGGACAGAAAGGGCCCATGCCCACACCGGAATAGACATTCACCCAGGAGCTGAAATTGGCCGCGGCTTCTTTATCGATCATGGCACAGGGGTAGTCATCGGCGAGACAACCAGAATCGGGAATAATGTAAAAATATACCAGGGGGTAACTCTTGGGGCACTCTCCCCCTTCGACCGGCAGGGAAAGCCTCGTAAGGGTGAGAAACGGCATCCGGATATTGAAGACGATGTCATTATCTACGCGAATTCGACTATTCTCGGAGGAAAAACAGTCATCGGGAAAGGCGCTATTATAGGGGGGAACAGCTGGATAACCCGATCTATTCCCGGACATAATTGAGGATTATTTGTTTATTTGGTGTGCTCTGTATTGACACATTGTCGTATCCGTATGAAGATCAACTGTATATTTATACACAAAAAAGGAGGCCGATAATGAAGAGAACCTTCATTGCGGTGATGCTGATGCTTGCGCTTGCAGCATTCAGTTTCGCGGGAGGACAAGTCGATGAACCGACTACCCTCGTTTACGGTACTACGGAAAAAGTTACTGACATGGATACCGCTCATGCCTACGACTTTCACACATGGGAGATCTTCCAGAACATCTACCAGGGACTTCTTGCATATACCCCGGGGACAACCGAACTGGTTCCCGGACTTGCTGAAAGTTACACGGCAAATGCTGCTGGGGATGAGTATGTCTTTAAACTTCGTGAAGGCCTTACCTTTACCGATGGTACTCCATTTAACGCCGAAGCTGTTAAATGGTCCATCGACAGGGTTATAGCACTCGAAGGAGATCCATCCTGGCTCGTTACCGATTTTGTCAAAGCTGTGGAAGTGGTTGATGAATACCGGGTAAAATTTATCCTCCCCGATTCCATTGCCTATTTCCCCTCCCTTGTTGCTACGGTTCCATACTTCCCACTCAACCCGAATGTGTATCCTGAAGACAGGATTGTCAGGGAACCTTCCGAACTTGTCGGCGGTGAATTGGTTGGTCTTGGACCTTACAAAGTTCTCTCCTTCAAGAGGGATGAAGAAGTTGTACTCGAAGTGAACCCGGATTATTACGGTCCTGCTCCGAAGGTTGAGAGAATCATAATTCGCTATTTTGCGGATGCAACAACCATGCGCCTTGCCATCGAGGCAGGCGAGATTGATCTTGCTTACAAGACCCTTAACCCTTCGGACATCAAGGACCTGAGTACAAAATCCGACATCATTACGAATCAGCTTCAGGGTCCGTATATCAGGTACATCTGCTATGAAACCTCCGAAAGCGTTTTTGCTGACAAAAGGGTTCGTCAGGCAATAAGTGCCCTGGTAAACCGGCAGGATTTCATTGACAAGGTTTACCTTGGACAGAACTCTCCCCTCTATTCCATGGTTCCAATGGGGATGATCTATCACACCGACGATTTCAAGGAAGCCCTGGGAGATGGAAACATAGCCTTGGCTGAATCTCTCCTGATCGAAGCAGGTTATAGTGCTGACAATCCCTTTATCTTCGAACTCTGGTATACACCATCACACTACGGCGATACCGAAGTTCATCTCGCAGAAGTACTCAAGGACCAGTTTGAGAAGTCTGATATGGTCAAGGTTGAAATTAAGTCAGCGGAGTGGGCAGCATACAAGGATAAATGGAAAGGCAAGGAAATGCCGATGTATCTCCTAGGCTGGTATCCGGATTATATCGATCCTGACAACTACACCGCTGCCTTCGCAGGAACTTCAGGTTCAAAGGGTATGGGAATCAACTTCTCAGATCCTGAATGGGATGCCCTGTTTAACGAAGAGCAGACCAATGCAGACCCTGCTGTCCGGCAGGCCGTATTCGAAACACTTCAGCAAAAATGGACAGTAGATGTTCCCACAACTCCTTTGTTCCAGGGAAATCTCTACGTATTTACATCTTCTAATGTCAGCGGAGTAAAGATCGGGCCTACGCTGATTTTTAACTACAACCAGCTGGAAATGAAGTAAAGAATCAAACCGCGTCCGGGTCCGGCAAGGACCCGGACATTTTTTTTTAACATAAATCAAGAAAGATGGGTGTATGAAAGGACTATTACGATACGCTATTACGCGGATTTTACTAACCATACCGATGATCTTCATTTTGTTGACCGTCGTATTCCTGGTGCTGCGGGTAATGCCCGGAGATCCGGTTTCCGCCATGCTGGGGGCCCATGCTCCCGAACGTGTAATAGAAGAGAAGAAAGAAGAACTGGGACTGAATAAACCGATAATTATTCAGTATTTTGAATACTTAGGACAGCTTGCCCGGTTTGACCTGGGCGAATCCATGGTGTTAAAGCAGAAAGTAACAGATCCGATAAAGGAGAAGCTTCCGGCTACCATAGAGCTGACCCTTTGGGGGATGTTTTTTACCCTTGCTATCGGAGTACCCTTGGGTGCCTACGCGGCGAACAAGCGGCGAACCGGCCGGGATTTCGGGATACGTCTCTATGGAAATGTTGCCTACTGTATCCCGGTATACTGGATGGGGCTGATGATGCAGCTGGTTTTCGGTGTATGGCTGAAATGGCTGCCCATCGCCGGGCGGACCAGTCCGAGAATTATGTCTTCTCTTTTCTCCAATACCGGTTTTTACCTTATCGACACCCTCCTCGCCGGGAACCTGCGGGCATTCGGGGATGTAGCAGTGCATCTGCTTCTTCCCTCCTTAACCCTTGGAATAGTGCTGTCGGGTGTTTTCGTACGCCTTACAAGAGCAAATATGCTGGATGTCTTGAAGAGTGATTTCATACTGGCTGCGAGAGCACGGGGCGTTTCTGAAAAGCTTGTTGTTTACAAACACGGGCTCAAAAATGCATTTATCCCGATTCTGACCATGCTGGGTCTGCAGTTTGCCATTCTTCTCGCTGGGGCCGTGTTGACGGAAACCACTTTTTCCTGGCCCGGGATGGGAAGGTTGCTGATGGAGCGGATTTATCTACGGGACTACCCGACTGTGCAGGGGGTTATTGTAGTATTTGCGATAATGGTAAGCGTGATCTCCCTGCTGGTTGACCTGTTATATGCAGCTGTCGATCCCAGGGTCAAGTATTAGCGGTGTGGAGGATAGATGATGAATAAAACTGAAAAAAAGAACACCCCCGTTGTAGAAGCCCGATTCTCACCCGCTTCACTTCTGCGGAAAATTATAGGATCTGTCAGCAAGGCACACAAAACATACGGTCTTGAATGGTGGATCATGATTGCTGGTATAGTCATTGTATTATTCATGCTTTACATGGCTTTTTTCCCGCAAACCATTGCCCCTTTCTCTGCTCTCGACCAGGATACTGGTCCTCAGCTGTCAGCCCCCGATAAAACACATATTTTCGGAACAGATAACCTTAAAAGAGATGTTTTTTCCCGGGTTGTATTTGGTTCCCGGACCATTCTGGGGGTAGCCTTTTCGGCTGCTCTATTATCTTCGATAATAGGTATACCTCTAGGACTGTTTTCCGGTTATTTTGGAGGGGCGCTGGACAGGATACTCTCTCTTATTATGGATTCAATCTATTCATTCCCCGGACTCATCCTTGCGATCGCCTTCGCTGCCATGCTCGGACCGGGAGTGATAAACATTACCCTTGCCGTATCGGTTATTTACATACCGACCTATTTCAGGCTGGTCCGCGGACAGGTGCTGACCCTGAAGGAAGAACTGTATGTCGAAGCTGCCCACTCGATTGGTGCTCCTAATATAATCATTCTGATAAAATACATTTTTCCCAACGTTATCGCGACAGTTGTGGTGGTTTTTTCTCTCAACATCGCCGACGCAATAATGACAGAGGCAGCGCTTTCCTATATCGGTCTGGGACTCCCCGCGGGGATTCCCGACTGGGGTATGGATATTGCAATCGGAAAGAGTTTTCTCCCCTCCGGGGTGTGGTGGATGATCACCTTTCCCGGCCTTGCTATTATTTTGCTGGCTCTTGGGTTTACCATGCTTGGGGAAGGACTGGCCGAGATATTAAATCCCAGGCTTCTTGAGAAATAAGGGGAAATTGTGGACAAACCTATACTTGATGTTAGAAACCTTTCAATTGACTATCCCATCAGCATCGGAACAGTTGAAGCTGTAAGGGATGTCAGTTTCACCCTGGAAAAGGGTGAAGCCCTTGGACTTGTAGGTGAATCGGGGTGTGGAAAATCCACCCTGGGTCTTGCTTTCCTGCAGCTTCTCAGGGCTCCCGGAAGAATCATAGACGGACAGATTCTGTATCATGGAAACGATATTGTTACCATGAAGAACGATGCGCTTATGAAGATGCGCGGTAGAAATATCGCAATGGTTTTTCAAAATCCGCTGACTTCGCTGGATCCCCTGTATTCCATTGAAGATCAATTTTACGAAACCATGAAACAGCACGAGCCGAAAATAACGAAGGCTGAGGCGGCCGAGAAGGCCGGGAAAGTGCTGGAAGATCTGTCTATCGACAAGAAACGGCTCTATGAGTATCCCCATCAGCTCTCCGGGGGGATGCGGCAGAGAATCATGATAGGACTCGGTCTTATCCTGAATCCCGATCTGCTGATTGCGGATGAACCAACCACTTCCCTCGATGTTATTGTGGAGGCGGGTTTCATCGATCTTCTGGCAAAGCTCAGGCGGGAGTATAACCTGTCGATAATCCTGATCTCTCACAATCTTGGGCTTGTAGCAGAGATGGTGGACAGAATTGCCGTGATGTACGGCGGGAAGATAATGGAACTCGGAACAGCAGAGGATATTTTCGGAAAACCGCTTCACCCGTATACCGAGGGTTTAATCGGATGTGTTCCGAATATCAAGCTCGATCAGAAATCTCTGGTAAGTATGCCGGGCAGCCCGCCGGACCTGGTGAATCCCCCGAAGGGCTGCAGGTTCTCGCCACGGTGTCCGAAGTGCATGGATATCTGCAGAGAGAAGGAACCGGAACTGAAAACAAAAGAAAAAGGCCGGCAGGTATCGTGCTGGCTCTACAATAAATGAGGACTTCCATGGATGATCTTATTCGGATAAAAAACCTGAAAAAAAATTTCCCGGTGCAGAAGAATTTTCTGGATCTCCTCTTCGCCGGCGCAAAGCAAAGCTATGTACACGCTGTAGATGATATCTCATTTGAGATAAAAAAGGGTGAAGTTCTGGGTCTTGCCGGGGAAAGCGGTTCCGGAAAGTCTACTACCGGTCGTCTCCTTTTACGGCTTCTTGAGCCTACAGACGGGACCATTGAATACGACGGCGAGGATATTACCAACAAGCCTTACAAAGAGATGCGCAGTTACCGCGAGAAGATGCAGGTGGTCTTTCAGGACCCCAATTCCTCCTTGAGTCCGCGGATGAAGGTGGGAGATGCCATCGGACATCCTCTGAAGATCCATAAAAAGCTTTCAACTGTACAAAGGAAAGAGGAAGTTCTCTCTTTAATGGAAAAAGTCGGGCTGACCCCGGCGGATTTTCTCTACAACAAGTACCCTCATCAGTTGTCCGGGGGGCAGAGCCAGCGTGTGGTTTTAGCGAGGGCCCTGATTACCAATCCGGAATTCGTTGTGGCGGATGAGCCGATTGCCATGGCGGATGTATCGGTCCGCGCACTGATACTAGAGCTGATGAAGGACCTGAAAAAAGAGTTTGATCTGACTTATCTTTTTATAACCCACGATCTGTCAACCGCAAAGTATCTTTGCGACAGGATTGCCATTATGTATCTGGGGCAGATTGTTGAGATCGGCAGCAAAGAGGAATTGTTCAACAATCCTCATCATCCATATACCAAGGCATTGCTGTCAGCCGTCCCTGTGCCTGATCCCACCCAGCGAAGGACGGAGGAGATACCACGCGGAGAGATCCCGAGTGCGATAAACCCGCCTGCGGGGTGCCATTTTCACCCCCGGTGCAGATATGCTACACCTGAATGCAGTGCCAGTAGGCCCCCGCTGAAAAATATCGGGGGAACCCAGTATTCTGCGTGTATATTGGAGTAAGGTTCTAGGCGGCTTGGTGTATCCCGGTGAAGCCGGGGGATAACGGGCCGCTTTTTCCAAGCCCATTTAAATAAATTCAGTTCCCCGAAGCTTGTGGAAAGTAACTGACTCAAGCGGCACCCCACCTTGTAATAAATTATAATTGATCTATAATCCCTGAGAAAATTCCAGGAGTGATTGTTTTTACGCTTTCCGGTGTTATATTTAATAGAAGAAACTTGCAAAAAATCTAAAATGCACTAAAGTTTGAGAGAGAAAGAGAGAGAATAAGTTAAAGGAGCGAACTATGAAGCGATGTTTCGTGCTTATTACCGGGATTGTCCTGCTCCTGGGAACAGCGGCACCGGTTTTCAGTGACAGTGAAGAGTGGGAACTGGGACTTTCATGGACCCCTCTGTTCGTCAGCGAAGAGGAGGCAATAACTGAAGGGGATACCGATGACACCATGCTCGGGTTCCATTTCGGTTACGTGTGGTGGCATATAGCCTATGTCTCCTGGGATTCCATTGTAGTACCCCCCTTCCTGATGGAGCAGTGGACGGGTTTTTACCGGCCCGGTTTTCTGA
>JAGLYY010000259.1 GCA_023131935.1 Spirochaetales bacterium
TAGCTATAGGAAAAGTCACTCATTACCAGCTCTTCCGTGTCTTCAGGCTCCGGGCCGAGCTTTTCGAGCCCCCAGACTTCAGCAAGCTGATTGTACCATTCCCGGACCCGTTTCCTCATCTCCTTCTCTTTAAAAGAAAACCATAGCCGCTCTATTTCGGGGCGCTCTTTCAGGATGTTCTTAAAACTCCGAAAAACCCCCCTTCCACTGGACAGGGCTTCCCTGAAGCGTTCCCTGAGAATCGGATTGCGCATAGATGCCGTAAACATCTCCATAAGCTGGAACCCATCGCTGGATTTCCACTCCGGAATGGGGATATAGCGGAAAGATTCCTTCTCCGTCTCCTCCGCGGGAACTACATGATCGGTATCGGTATCCAGGATAAAGGTCTTTTCCTGATTCTCCATTCCGAAAATAATCTGATCCATAATTTCCGGGGTCATGATAAATTTCATACCTTGTTTACGCTCCAAAAAAATCTAATACTTTATGATTTACCTGCTCTATGGGGACCATCCAGGTATTCCGCGTTTGCCTGTCAAAAAATTCCACCTCTCCATTTCGTAAATGTTTGGAGGAAACAAGAATCCGTAATGGTATTCCCAGAAGGTCCGCGTCTTTAAATTTAACTCCCGGAGAATCTCCCCTGTCATCATACAAAACTTCCGCCGGAATCTCCCGGAAGAGTTCTTCAACGGTCCTGGTAACACTCGGAGAAAGGCCTATTCCCATGAGAAAGACATCAAAAGGGGCCAGATGTTTTGGCCAGACAATCCCCCGCTTATCCTGGTTTTTTTCAACTAACGCCCACAGAAGTCTTCCAAGACCGATTCCATAGCTCCCCATATACGGGTAGACTTTTTTATCTTTCTCGTCCTGGAAGTGAAGCTCCATAGAACGGGAGTAGTAATCCCCCAATTTAAAGATATTTCCGAGTTCAACCGCCCGGGTTTCCTCTAAAGGGTATCCACATTGATAACAGTTATTTCCCGAGGTTACCCTTACGATATCGCCCAGGAGTTCCGATTCAAAATCCCTCCCGAAATTCACGTTTTTATAATGATACTCATACTCATTCGCTGCCATAACAAGGTTATCCGACTTCATAATGGAATCATCGATAACCACTGTTTCATCAGAGGGAACTCCAAGAGGTGAGAGGTACCCGGGGATAAGACCGTGCATCTCAAGTTCAGCCCTCGTCGCTCTTCTGACAATTGGTGCTTTTACAATCCGGTTGAGCTTCTCGATACTGACTTCGTAATCCCCCCGGACCACGGCCATCACAAAACCTTCCCTGCTTCGGAAGACCATGGGTTTCGCGAGCTTTGAACGGGGCAGGTCCAGAAATGCCGCAAGTTTTGCCATGGAATCACAGCCGGGAGTATGAATCTTCTTAAGGGGCAGTGGAGTTTCAGAGGAGGTTTCTTTTCTCCCCAGGGCGACCTCCCCATTGGCATGGTACCCGCACTGCGCGCAGGTGATAACAAGGTCATCACCCGCGTTCGACGGCATGAGAAATTCGTAAGACCGCTCCCCTCCCATATAACCAACTCCAGCCTCCGCGGTTATCACCTCAATAAAACACCGATCAAAAATACGTTTATACGCCCCAAAGACCTTTGGAAAGAAATTATTCAAATCGGAATAGGAACGGTGGAAAGAATACCCATCCTTCATGACGAATTCCTTTGACCTGAGCAAGCCGGACCGGACCTTTTCTTCGTCCCTGAATTTAGTTTGAAACTGGTAAAGAAACACAGGCAGGTCCCTATAGGAGTTCAAACTTTCACGGACAAGCTCCACCATGGCCTCTTCAGAACTAGGACTCAATACCAGCTCCCGGCCTGTTCGGTCCTGAAAACGGATAAGATCCCTATCAACAAGGTCGGACCGGCCGGATTTTTTCCAGAGCTCGTAGGGATTCACCACCGGGACCTCCACCTCCTGACCTCCGAGGGATTCCATTTCCTCGGCGATAATCCGCTTTAACTTCCTTATTACCCGGTTCCCAAGGGGAAGGAGAGAATATAACCCATGCCCGAGCGGCCGGACAAACCCTCCCTGTATGAGAAGTGAGTATGCCCTGGATTTCACACCCTGGGGAACCGACCGCAGGCTTTTACCTAAAAGTTTTGAATACCGCATCACAACTCCCATTGTAGATACACCTTTATCTTGAGGTCAACCTACTTTAGGCTATTAGGCTGT
>JAGLYY010000026.1 GCA_023131935.1 Spirochaetales bacterium
CAGCACAAAAAAATCGCTTTATATAATAGTGAAAGCTCAATACAGATAACAAAGAGGATAAAAGGCAGCATCTGGAACCCAAAAATAGTAGAGTGAAAATAGGTAAAACCAATCCAATCGTCAATATTCATGGCTGTGATCTCCTCGATATCCGAGCTCCCACTCTCCAATCGCGCGGGACATTCAATCCTCAAAATAGCAAGAACAATTGCTGATCTGGATGAGAAGGAGATGATTGAAGAGGAACATCTATTGGAAAACCTCGAATCATCTTGTATATTGAAAACAGATACAATGCTGCCAGGGGAATTTCAATGAAACTTTACAGCCGGGGACAGGTAATATTCTTTTCGATAACAAGCGGAGTAATCGTATTGCTTATCGCTATTGGCTTTGGTTTTTTTGGGCGCGGGAGTTCAAAGAGCAGATTGGGTGATTCTGAAAATATTACTGCAGCTGAGTGGGAGTTTGACCTTCAGACATCGATTGTCCCGGTGCAGGAGGCCCCCTTTTCAGGTAACGGGTACACCTCATCCGATGAGGATGCTACCATCAAGGTGTATGAGCTGCTGAATAAAGGGGTTGTAAATATCACTACCGAAATCATCACCTATAATTGGTTTCTCGATCCCATACCAACCGAGGGAGGAACCGGCTCGGGATCAATTATTGATAAACGGGGATACATCCTTACAAACTATCATGTTATTGAAAACGCGACAAAGCTGTTTGTAACTCTTGCCGATGCTGAACGGTATGAGGGGGAAGTTATCGGCATTGACCCCGAAAATGATCTTGCAGTGATAAAAATTGATCCGGGTACGAAAGATCTTACTACCATTCCTCTGGGGACTTCTGAGGATTTAAGAGTTGGCCAGAAGGTGCTCGCCATCGGCAACCCTTTCGGTTTTGACAGGACCCTTACTACCGGTATCGTATCCGGTTTGGGACGCCCCATCCGTTCAAACAGAAACATCATTATCCAGGATATGATTCAGACCGATGCCGCTATAAACCCCGGGAATTCCGGGGGACCGCTTCTCAACAGCAGCGGACAAATGATCGGGATTAATACGATGATTTTCAGTCCTTCACAGGGGTCAGTTGGTGTTGGTTTCGCGGTGCCGGTTGATACCGCCCGCCGGGTTGTCCCGGAACTTATTGAGCACGGACTTGTTGACCGGGGATGGATCGATATTGTTCCGGTGCAGCTCAATCAGAGTATAGTGAATGCCGGCAGAATTGCTGTAGACGAGGGGCTTCTTATTTCAAGGGTCACTCGGGGCGGAAATGCTGAAGCAGCCGGGCTTCGCGGGGGGGACCAGCCTGTAAAATACCGGCTTACAGTGTTTTACTTAGGGGGAGATGTTATCGTAAAGATAGATAATACTGACATAAAAACAATTACCGATCTCTTTATTGCCATGGAGGATAACAAACCGGGTGAAACGGTTGAAGTTGAATATTACCGGGGCAGACAACTCCGCAAAGTCAGAATCACCTTGAGTCACCGGCCTGAGGGACTCAACTGGGAATAGAGGGATGAAACCATTTAAATTAACCGCGTCATTTGAACCGGCTGGTGATCAGGCGGAAGCCATTAATGGTTTAACCCAGGGGATCCGCAAAGGGAATCGGTGCCAGACTCTCAAGGGCGTTACCGGTTCCGGAAAAACCTATACCATGGCAAAAGTCATTGAAGCTGTGCAGATGCCCGCCCTGGTGATAAGCCATAACAAGACCCTTGCCGCTCAGCTTTACCGGGAGTTTAAAGATTTTTTCCCCGACAACGCTGTAGAGTACTTTGTTTCCTACTACGATTATTATCAGCCTGAAGCTTATGTTCCCTCCAGGGATCTTTACATTGAAAAGGATGCATCCATCAACGATGAAATTGACAGGCACAGGCTCTCGGCAACCTCATCTCTCATGGAAAGGGATGATGTTATTATCGTGGCATCAGTTTCCTGTATCTATGGTCTTGGGAATCCGAAGGCCTTTCGGGAGATGCGGTATAACTTTCAACAGGGAGAATACTGCGACATCCATGAGGCAAGCAAGTCACTCGTAACACTGCGGTACGATCGAAATGATGCCGTACTTCAGAGGGGGGCATTCAGGATTAAAGGTGATGTCTTTGAAGTTTATCCTGCTTACCTCAAAGAGGCTTTCAGAATCGAAATCGGATGGGACAAGGTTGAAAAAATTTCGAGGATCCATACTGTGTCCGGGGAGGTCCTCGAGATTCTGGACAGTATTACGATTTATCCCGCGAAGCATTTTATCATGCCTGAGGAGCAAATACATAAAGCCCTGGAAAAGATCCGGGGGGAGCTGGATGATACCTATCAAACTTTTTTGGATCAACAGAAACTTGTTGAAGCCCAGAGGATAAAATCCAGAACAGAATATGACCTCGAGATGCTCGAGGAAATCGGGTATTGTTCAGGAATCGAAAACTACTCCCGCCACTTGAGCGACAGAGAGGAGGGAGAACGTCCCGCGGTATTAATTGATTATTTCCCTCCGAAATTTCTAACTTTTATCGATGAATCTCATATCTCCCTGCCTCAGATCGGCGGGATGTATGAAGGGGACAGGTCGAGGAAGCTCAACCTGGTAAACCACGGTTTTCGTCTTCCCTCCGCCCTGGATAACCGTCCCCTTTACTTTGGAGAATTTGAGGGGCTTCTCGATAAAACTATTTTTGTTTCGGCAACTCCCGGGAAGGAGGAGCTGAATCGGTCGGATAACATGGTTGAGCAGGTCATCCGTCCGACAGGACTAATCGATCCTGCAATAGTGGTCCGTCCCTCAGAGGGACAAATTGAGGACCTTTTTGGCGAGATAAAAAAACGGATCGACAAGAATGAGAGAACTCTGGTAACGACCCTGACAAAAAAAATGTCAGAGGACCTGTCCGATTACCTTCTGGATCTGGGACTAAAGGTCCGGTATCTCCACTCCGAAATCGAAACCTTTGAGAGGGTAGAGATCCTGAGAGATTTACGGATGGGGACCTTTGATGTCCTTGTAGGGATCAACCTGCTGAGGGAGGGGCTGGACTTACCTGAGGTATCCCTCATCGCGATTCTGGATGCCGATAAAATTGGTTTTCTCAGATCCGCTACCTCACTCATCCAGACAATTGGACGGGCAGCAAGGAATGTCAACGGTAAGGTCATCATGTATGCCGACAAAATGTCAGACGCCATGGCATTGGCGATCAAGGAGACTGATCGAAGACGAAAGATGCAGACAGCCTACAACGAAGAGCATGATATCACCCCTAAAACAATTCGAAAGGCGATACATGATCTGCTTGAGCGGAAGAAGGAGGAAAAGCGGCAGGTTGAAGGGATGTCTATAGAAATACTCAAGGCAAGCCATAACATCCTGATCCCCAAAGAGCGCAAGAAACTCATCAGCCTTTTTGAAAAGGAGATGCTCGAACTGGCGAAGAACCTGGAGTTTGAAAAAGCCGCGGTAGTCCGGGACGAGATTGAGAAGCTTAAAGAAATGGGGAGCTGATAAATACAGGTTCCCATATTCGTGAACGACCACCTGCAAAGCTACAAGAGATATTTTAACTGACGTGAAAAATATTTGGTGGCTTTCTTTTGTAGTAATAGATGAGTTGTAGACAAAATGCACACATTGTGCTATTGTGTAAAGTATGAAGCTCTTTGACTGGAATGAAGAGAAAAATGTTGAATTAAAGAGAACAAGAAATATTTCGTTTGAAGACTTACTCTTTTACATCGAGAAAGGTGACATTCTGGATATAGTTGAAAACCCAAATCGGGAAAAATATCCCGGACAGAAATATTTCATAATAAAAATAAGTGACTATATTTATTATGTTCCGTTTGTCGAAGACAAAGAAACGGTTTTTCTAAAAACAATCATTCCAAGTCGCAAATATACCAAGCGATATATAGGAGGAAGAGAAGATGGCAAATAGATATTCAAAAGAAGAACTTGATATCGTGGAAGCGATTGAAGGCGGAAAATTTAAATCTATCGAGAGTTTGGATGAAGAGAAAAAACGCTATAGTGAATATGCGGCAAATACATTACGAAAAGATAAAAGGGTGAATATTCGGATTAGTGAAAGAGATCTTCAATCAATACAGAGAAAGGCTATTGAAGAAGGGATTCCGTACCAGACTTTAATATCAAGTTTGCTGCATAAATACATAAACGGGAGATTGGTAGATATTAATTCATTAAATCAGGTCAGAGGAATAGGAAAATGAAAAGATCTGAAAAAATTCATCCTTCCGGGTTTTCTATATACTTCTAAAATTGCCCGTATCATGGTAGCATGCATCATGCCAAGGTAGCTCATTTTGCCTAAGAATGAGTCCCCAAAAGTTTGATGAAACCATCTATGCACCCAAGACATCAACGGTTTTATCATAAGCTAGTTAGGCGACATACATTTTTCAATTTCCCTTGACTTTGCATTTCACATTTGATACAATAACGTCATAAAGATGAAATACCGTGAAATATTACTTGAACAACTAAAATCACAGCCATATTTCAATAGAAAAGCTGTGCATCAGCTTAGCGAGCAGTATGGACTTAAAAGTACTACGGTTGATACCTATATAAGCAAATCTTTGAAGCGCAAAGAAATCATTACACTCAAAAAAGGACTATACGTATCCGCTGACTTTTATAATAAGAATAAAGGCGACTTCTCCTACTCATTCTATCTCGCAAATATCCTGCGTACACCATCGTATGTGAGCTCATGGGCAGCACTTCAGTACTACGACCTTGCCACGGAAGCAATATATATAATTACATCAATCACACCCAAAGTTACTCGATCATACAAAACAAAGGTGGGCAATTTTGCCTACCAGTCGATACAGAAAGAGTTATTTACGGGGTTTTCCTTGGTAAAAGGGAATTTCGATTTCTTTATTGCATCTCCTTCAAAAGCACTTTTCGACTTGCTGTATTTCAAAACACGACAGTTTCGTGGGATACGACTTGAAAATGTAAAAGCACTGATCGAAGAATTGCGCATTGATATTGAAGAGATGAGTCAGGAGGAACAGAAAAGTTTTTTTACGATGGTAAAAAAATATACTCATTATGAATGACCAAATTATGCTAACGCTAAAAAGTAAACTTGATGACCTTGCTGCGTATGGGGGGGGTGAAGTCGAAACACAGCGAAATGTGCTCAAAGAGGAGTTGCAGTTTTATGTTCTAAACTATATTTATCATCACCCGGAGTACAGTAGTTGGACGATGTATGGTGGCTCTGCGCTTCGTATATGTCACGGACTTGATCGTATGTCCATCGATCTGGATTTTGAAGTCACACACACTGTGTCAGAAGCATTTCTGAATGAGTTGAAAGATGAGATAGAACTACATTTTAAAAATACATATGGTTTCGGACCGGAACTGCTGACCGTTAAGATAACAACAGATCGAGGATTACTTTTGCGTTTCCATATCGGTGATAAGTTGGGTATCAGCCATCCGTCAAAACAAGTGCATGTTAAAATTGATCTCAACCACTTTACGGCTCCAAAGACGGTGAGTGAACGCAGACCGATAAACCACAATCAGTTTTCGTTTGTTATTAAGACATACAACATGTCCGTGCTTATGGCAAGTAAAATTGCTGCAATTTTCCTGCGTGGACAGCGTGGAGTGGGCAAAGCAATATATGAAGGGAAAGGACATGATATCTATGATCTGCTATGGTATATGGGGAAAAAAGTGATACCGGATCTTGATTACTTGAATGCGAAAAATATCGACGTAAAAGACCCGCGAGCACTTTTTAATAAACTTACTCTGCAAATGAATAAGGTAAATGATACAAATCTCAAGCAAGATCTTACACCTCTTTTTGTAAACCAGCCATACATTGAAAATTGGCTCATTAATTGGCGAGAAAGCTATCTGCGCCTTCTTGATGAATATATGATTCATACAGTAACTACGTTGGAAAGTGTTGGTGTTCATCAGGATTTCCAAACCGATGTTTTTTCATTTGTGTATCGGTACAGTACAGATGACGGAAATATGGTAAGAATTATTTATAAGATCAGCGACGACTGGATGATTTTTCGAGATGGAGATTTACCTACAATCGTAGATGAAAAAATCAACAAAATAGTAGAGTTTGCTAATGACGGGATCGGTAGCAGGACTTCTCTACAGGATAAATTGATGCAGTACGCTACTCTTTTTTACCAGAAAACTGAGAGCTACCTCAAAAAATCGAATAGTATAATGCTTGGTGACACCATTATGACCAAACTAATTAGGATGACCGCAGATGACCTAAATCAGAAAGAGCAGATTGTGCTTAATAAATCCGCACTGCTTTCCTGTGAATTTGACGACTTATTTAAGTAGGTGTTTGGCTATCATTAAAACTACCAAAGTAGAGATATATTAGGTTCGAGAAAGAAAACACGATTCTCAGGAGGCACTGTGATGACCGGTCCCAAAATGCAACAGTTCTATACTTCCATGTTAAAACAGGAAATGAACCAAAGAGCAGTATTGTTCAGAAAACTGGTGGAAGCATACGGCGATAAAGTCCTTGATATTGTGGAAGAAAATGTAATTGAGCAGACCGTGGAGAAACTTCAGCAGGCGAAACTGCCAGATAGGGACCTGAACACAGTTATGGAAATCCTCTGGAACCAGATGGGAGACCTGGCCGAATTTACGGTAGAAGAAAGCACCCCTGAGTTTTTGCGGATCAAGGTTACCAGATGTTTATTCGCGGACGAGATGAGAATGCTGAACGCGGCGGGCATTGGTTTCGCCTTTTACTGCTCCTATGACCATGGATTCTGCCAGGGACTTAATCCCGACATTAGATTCACCCGAACGAAAACGCTGATGCAAGGAGATGATTTCTGCGATCATACGTATGAACTGAAAACACGTTGAATGGAAGGGAAAAACAGATCACTTAAGGGTCCGCTTTAAAGAGCAGAAAGTCTACCGGCCCCCCGGAGATATGGGGGTGGAAGGAACTGCTGCTTCCAAGAGGATTCCAGTACTGTTCAATTCCCGCAACAGTGTAGGCGTAGGCTTCCAAGAGGGTGATGTAACCGTCTTCATCCAGGTCGCCATTGGTTGCAGCCTCAAGGAAGAAATAGGTGAATATACCATGGCCATATCCTCCTGCCTCCCAGGAAGATTCCTGTTCTCCGGCAGCAGAAAGAACGATTGCTTCGTCCGCTGGAATATCGGCCCCTGTCGAATCGGGAAACCGGAGGTAGAGATTGAAGGCTTCAGAGAAGAGTCCTGTATCGAGCTCTCCGGTGTAATCTCCCGGGACACCATCCACATCGGCACTGTCTCCGATGAATCCGCCGGAATGGCAGGAATCCATGATAATGATTTTCTTTTTTGCCGGTATTTTTTTTAGAAATTCTCGAAGTTCATCATCAGAAATGGCAAGATCAAGATGCCAAGAAGTACCATCAAAGGAGCCGAGGGGGAGTATCCACTCATCACCATATTGCTGACTCGAGGGTTCATCAACGGATTGCGTTGCAGTATAACATCCATGTCCGGAAAAGTAGAAGATGAATGTGGCGTCTTCATTAATAGTGCTTAAAGAAGCGATATCTATAAGTAATTGTTCTTTTGTTGGTGGTTCAGGCGTGTCGTAATCTGGCCCATCGGCGCTATTCCCCTCTGTACGGAGCAATACCTCATAATCAGCTGAAGATAACATATTAGCAACATCCACAGCGTCATTGTCTGTATAGGTGAGATTCGGGGATACTCCCTCATTTTCTGATGAGTTATACAATGACACCCCATACACCAGAGCGTACCCTTTCGGCATCTCTACATTGAAGTTGCAGGACGCAAGGGAAAACGAAGCCGTGATAAGTATTAAGGGAATGATGTATCTTCTCATAATGTATAACAAATATGTCACATAGACCCTTGAAATTCAAGGATTCAATAATAATTTGCTGTGATACTATAAATCACTTGACAAATAGTACTTTAAATAACACTATTGATACAGAGGTTAATAACATGAATAATATAGTCACTGCAAATGATCTGAAAACCAGGGGGGTCTCTATCATAGATGAAATTACTTCGGATTGTGAAGAAGCCGTAATTACAGTACGCGGGGAACATAAATATATTGTTCTTACCCTGGCTGAATACAATCATCTTAGAGAATGTGAGCTTGAAGCGGCAATTATCGAATCGGAAAAGGATATAAAAGATGGAAGATATGTAAAAGAATCCGTTGAAGATCATATAAAGAGAATTACCAGTGCCTGAAATTATATATACTGAAAGCTATATTAAAAAAGCAAAGATTTTTTTCAGGAAACACCCGGATTTACTGAAACGATACGGGAAAACGCTGAAGTTGTTAGAAATCAATCCCACTCATCCATCTTTACGTCTTCATAGGTTGGAAGGAAAACATGAAGGTTTATACAGTGTTTCGATAAGCATGAATTATAGAATCAGCATAGAGTTTATCGTAAAAAAAGATTCAATTATCCTGATAAATGTAGGATCTCATGATGAAGTATACCGTTGAAGTGCTCGATATCGTTTGAAATGTGCGGTCCCTAAAAACCCATATTTATCGAAAATTCTAACCCGATGTTCAGGTTGAAGTCTGTATCGCGGCGGAAATCCCAGGAGAGGGGCAGGACTCCACGGAGGAAGAAGGGAAAGGATTCTCCCGCGGTTAAATGATAATCCATTAAAGGGCCGGCGATAATCGATGGATAGAAGAAATATTGATCAGTTAGATCATATCTTGCGAATGTCCCGGAACCTCCCGCGAGAATTCCGAAGGAGAGGCTTTGCGATGGAGCAGGTAATATCGTGCTGCCGGAAGGGGGGTATAGAAGAAACTCGAGATATCCCTTCAGCGAGCCGCCGTAAAAACTGCGGAAGTAATATCCGAGTGAATAGGAAGATTTACTACGGAAAAGACCTTCCCCGAGGATCCGGATGCCGAAATTCCGGGTTGGGTGGATAAGAAAGCCGCCAAAATAACGAAAATCCCCCTGGATTTTCCCCCCGGAGAATCGGGGATCTGATACAATAGCTAAGCCGCTGCTCCCCCCGATACTCATTGTGATCAATTTGTATTGACCCATGAGCGGGAAAGGGAGTAAGAAAAGAATAAGAAATATTAGACTCCGGGGTTTCACGGTCAGTATATTGACTCCTATCCGGGAGATTTTCAAGGAATTATGAGGAATTATTACAATTTATTCACTTTTATCCTACTGTTATCTCTTTTTTCCGCGGCTTGCGAGAAAACCAGGGAATATCCGGAGATAAATCTGCCCTCTACATCGGTACTTTCGATTGAAACGAATTGGGGGGTAGTTAACTCGAGCCACCTAAGGTTGAGGGAGAAACCCCGAAAAGATGCTTCGCCCGTGGCTTTGCTCTATAGAGGGTTTGTAATCGAAATTACTTCCCGGACTCAAAGTCTTTCGGAAATTGAAGGAAAAAGCGATTACTGGTACCACATAAATTATGATGGTTTAACGGGATGGGTTTTCGGAGGATATCTGGATATCTTCGACTCGAAGGATGAAGCAAATAGAGCTGCCCGGAGATTGAACTGATGCAGGTTATCCTTACATACCTCCCCTTTGTGTTACCCCCTCTTCTTGGCGCGGTTATTGGATATGTTACCAACGCCATCGCAATCAGGATGCTCTTCCGTCCTCACCGGGAAATCAGGATCCTCGGGGTTAAACTGCCTTTAACCCCCGGAATCATTCCGAAACAGCGTTACGATCTTGCCGAGAGTCTTGGTAAGATGGTTTCCCGGGAACTGCTTACCGCCGATGCCATCAGTTCTCATCTTGAAAATCCGGAATTAAGAAGTAATATTCAGAGCACTATTAAAAA
>JAGLYY010000260.1 GCA_023131935.1 Spirochaetales bacterium
AGCCTATCTACCTACAGCCTTCCTCCCTACAGCCTTCTTCCCCACCCCCCCTTGACAATTGGCCGCAATGCTCACCATATTCAAGGAAAGTAGTTTCATAACAGGAGTAATAGGATGAGTACAATCGAGTACATTGAAGCGAGAGAGATTCTCGATTCCCGGGGTAACCCCACGATCGAAGTGGATGTTGTTCTTGAAGATCAAGCCATGGGCCGGGCGGCTGTTCCTTCAGGGGCTTCCACCGGTGTTCATGAAGCTGTAGAGCTCCGGGACGGTGATAAGAGCCGTTTTCTCGGTAAAGGGGTTCAGAAGGCTGTAGATAACGTCAATACCGTCATTGCCGGTGAGCTTGTTGGCCTTGATGCCCTTGATCAGGTAGATATCGACAGAACCATGATCGAACTCGATGGAACAGAAAATAAAGAAAAGCTGGGTGCTAACGCAATTCTTGGCGTTTCCATGGCCGTCGCCAGGGCAGCAGCTGATTATCTTGGAATTCCCCTCTTCAAGTACCTCGGAAGCTACCATTCATCGGTGCTTCCCGTACCAATGGCAAATATCATAAACGGGGGGTCCCACGCTGACAACTCCGTCGATTTCCAGGAATTCATGGTGATGCCTGTTGGAGCTAAATCCATTAGAGAAGCTGTCAGGATGACCGCCGAGATCTTCCACAATTTGAAATCAATTCTTAAAGCCAAGGGGTATTCCACAGCTGTCGGAGACGAAGGAGGTTTCGCTCCCAATCTGAAATCTAATGAAGAGGCCCCCGAGGTAATTATCGAAGCCATTGAGAAAGCGGGTTTTAAAGCCGGCAAAGATGTGATGATTGCCCTGGATCCTGCTGCCAGTGAATTTTACGATACAGAGAGAGGTTTATACATCTTTAAAAAATCTGACGGCAGGGAATTGACAAGTGAACAGATGTCAGACTACTGGGCGGACTGGATAAATAAATTTCCCATAATCTCCATAGAAGACGGGATGGCTGAAGACGACTGGGCGGGGTGGAAAATTCATACCGAAAAAGTCGGAAAAAAAGTCCAGATCGTTGGGGATGATCTTTTTGTAACAAACACGACAAGACTAAAACGGGGAATCGAGGAAGGGATAGCAAATAGTATCCTTATTAAAGTAAACCAGATCGGTACCCTTACTGAAACTTATGAAGCGGTGGAAATGGCAAAACGCGCCGGATATACCGCCGTTATTTCCCACCGCTCCGGTGAAACAGCCGATACCTTTATCGCCGACCTGGTCGTTGCCCTTGAAACCGGACAGATCAAGACCGGCTCCATGTCCCGGTCCGACCGGGTCGCCAAATACAACCAACTCATGAGAATAGAAGATCTCCTTGAGGGAACCGCTTCGTACCCGGGAATGGAAGCTTTCTACTCAATAAGGGGGTAGGCTATTAGACTGTAGGCTGTTAGGTTTAGGCTGCCCCGGGCATATCACCGGGACGGCCTTTTTTTTATTTCCAGGATAGACTAACCCCTCTCCCTTTTTCTCTGTGTGC
>JAGLYY010000261.1 GCA_023131935.1 Spirochaetales bacterium
AATAAGAAATTTTGCCACAGAGGTCACAGAGGGAGGAATGGAGTGGTGTATTGGGGAAGGCTGTAGATTGTTAGGCTGTTAGGCTGCCTACCTAATAGCCTACAGCCTATCCACCTACAGCCTTCCTCTCAGCTAAAACGCGATTGAAAAACTGGAATATTTACCTGTCGGTTTTACCGGATTGACCCTGAGATCGGTTACATAAGCCCCGGGGGGGCCCTTTCGCAGCCAGGCCTTGAAACGCTTTATCTGCTCCGGCTGACCCTCACACAAGACCTCAACTGTACCGTCGGCACAATTTCGTACCCACCCCAGAAGGCCGAGCTGGGCTGCCTTCGTACGGGCTTCATACCGGAAGCAGACCCCCTGGACCCTTCCCTGAACAGTAGCAATGAAAGCTTCTGTCATTGCCGCAGCGCTGCTTCCAGCTTATCGGAAAGTTCACTATAATCGAAGGGTTTATAAATAACCGGAAAAGGGATGGAAAATTCGGGCCGGAGGAAGCCGCTGGTAATAAAAACTTTTTGTTCGGGGCAGTATATCTTTAGAAATTTTATCCAGTAATCACCGCCAAAAATATCCATCCGATAATCACTTACAATGATATCAATATTGTTGTCAAGGAGCTGTTTGATAGCGCCTACTCCATCGGAGGCAACAACCACCCGAAACCCCTTCTTTTGCAGATAATCCCGCAGGGTAAGGCGGATCGCGTCTTCATCCTCCACTATGAGAATTAAAATATCCTTCATATCCATCTCCCTAACGTATCACTTTTTCAATATGGTTGATCAGGCTCGAAAAGTCGATCGGTTTCGGGAAAAAGGCATCGGCCCCTTCCCGCAATATCCGTTTTTCTGCTTCACCATCGTCAATTCCGCTAATAGATAAAACCGTGGGATTTCCGAGGCTTTCGTCATTTTTTATTCTCTTGCACAGGACATAGCCGTCAACCCCGGGAAGGTTGATATCCAGCAGGATAACCTTCGGTTTATGCTCCCCCAAAAGCTTTCCAGCTTCAAAACCGTCAAAAGCCTGATAAATTTTATATCCCTTCATCTGCTTGCCTATGACCTCTTTTAAAAGGTTGTTCAGCTCTTCATTGTCATCAATGATCAGAATTGTATTGGAAATATCACTTTTTAAAATTGCAAACAACTCATCGGGGACTCTCATGTTTCGACCCTCAAGAAAATTTACAAGATCATCCGCGTAAATCCGGTATTGACCCCCAGGAGTCGTAAAAGCACGCAGATGTTTACTTTTAATCCAATTTATCGTCGTTTGATTCACAACTCCGCAGATGTTTGCTACTTCCAGAGCGGAAAAAATCCTGATTTTCTTTGCTTTTTTACCCACGCAATGTACCTCTTCTTAGGACGTTAGTCTTGTTTATTGTAGCAAAAACATCCAAAATGTCAATCTGTTTCTTGAGGAATATCCCGAATGTATCGGGATATTTTTGATAGAGGAAATCCCCGGCGCAGGAGTGCCCGCTTCAGCTTATCAGGACTCATGTCCCTTCTTCTATTCAGTTTTTCCATTGCGCCGAACAGGGCTTCATCCTCGGTCTTATCATCGATTTCCCCGCGAATAACTCTTTCCGCGATCTGCCGGGATACCCCCGCCCGGAATAAACCCGAAAAGAGCGCGTCGCGTCCTTCAGGGTGTTTTTTCATTCTCAAGCGCAGCCAATTTTCGGTGAACCGCAAATCATCAATTGCGCCTCTTTCCTCAAGCAGATTTAAAACGGGAGTGATGATCCTGTCAGGAAAGCCCCTCTTCCGCAGCTTCAGGAGCAGTTGGTAACGGGTATGTTCCCGCAGCCCCAACAGTTCCAGAACTTTCCATCTGCATTTGAGGGAATCTGATTCATCAGCAAGGTTTTCAATGGAATTTTCATCAACGGTCTGACCAATACGCAACCTGAATGATGTTTCTATTGATACAAAAAAAACGGGACCCCCCGAAAGTTCGATCTTCGCGAACTCTCCAGAGGATCCCGGTATAATCCGTTGGACGGTTTGAGTAACTCTATTACCGTTTTGAGAACTGGAATTTTTTTCTGGCACCCGCTTGCCCAAACTTCTTTCGTTCGACCATTCTCGCGTCCCGTGTAAGAAAGCCGCTGGCCCGAAGGGATTTAATATTGCTTTCATCGTATGAGGAAAGAGCCCTGGCAAGACCGTGGCGGCAGGCACCGGCCTGACCGGAAGGTCCGCCGCCTTTCACATTGATGAGAACATCAAACTTCGTGAGGGTATCGGTTACCGAAAGGGGCTGCTGTAAAATATAAAGCAGTTCGGGATTCGCGAAAAAATCTTCCGCGGTTTTTCCGTTCACCATAATCCGGCCGGCGCCTTCCCGGAGGAAAACCCGGGCAATTGCTGTCTTACGTCTGCCGGTCCCAATAGCAAGATTCTTCGTATCCACCTGTTAACTCCTGGTTATTCAATAACTTCCGGTTTCTGCGCACCGTGAGGATGCCGTTCGCCGGCATATACTTTAACGTTCTTGAAAAGCTTCCGGCCGAGGGGGCCTTTTGGAAGCATCCCACGGATAGCGCTTTCCAGAGGGAAAGTAGGCTTTCTGCTGATCATGCTCTGGAAATTTTCCGATTTAATACCTCCGGGATAACCGGTGTGATGGTAATAAATCTTCTTCTGTTCTTTGCCGCCGGAGACTGCAACTTTCCCGGCGTTTACGATGATCACGTAATCACCAACCTCCTGATGAGGGGTATATTCCGGCTTGTTCTTTCCGCGTAGAAGGGTCACTGCCTGAACTGCCACCCGACCAAGTTTCTTGCCATCGGCATCGATCAGGTACCATTTCCTGGCAACTTCCTTAGGTTTCACGAATATCGTTTTCATACTTCTCTGCCTTCTTCAAGTATCTGTAATTTCAAATACATCTATCCAGATTGGAGGTGTATATTTCCATTAATAGAGGATATTGTCAACCCGCCCGACTGATTTGGCGATTCCCGTTTTTATGAGTATTTTTCATCTGTACCATGAAGATTTCAATCGATGAAACACAATGTGTAGGATGCGGACTCTGTGAAGAACTTCTCCCGGCTATTTTTAAGATGCATAACGAAATTGCCGAGGTAATCAGGCAACCCGGAGGGAAAGAGGAGGGTAAGCAGGTTATCGAAGTATCGGAGGATTGCCCGGCCGAGGCTATTTCCATTGAGGAGGAGAATGTTATCGACTTTTCCGCCTGATCATTACAATGAAGCCAATGATAATACAGAGTGTTGGAAAATTGAAAAGAGCTATTTCAGCCGCCGGGACCTGACCGATTGAATAGAGCTTATCAGGAATAAATCCAAAAACCTCAAAAGTACGGTACATTGTTTCTCCATATCGGAGAATTGTGCCCAGGATGATGAACATCCACGCGATGTCACGGGTATGGTTCCAGAGGAAAATAGCAAGAAATGTTGCAAAAGCCCCTACCGACAGCCTGCTTATGATGAGTATCAACTCCGGTGTTGTCACGATCCAGCCTCCTTCAAATAAGATGTAATCTGCCCTGAAAGCCGTTTAAACAAGGCCAATTCCCCGGGGGAGAACTCCCCGGGTATTATAGCGGGGAGCTCAGGATATGGAGGAAGAATCAAACCCTCTTTCAGAAAGAGGCGGAAAATCTCAGTATAATCACGAAAAACGCCATTGGGAAAAAGATATGGACCTGTTCGCTTCCATACAGGGCTGTCAAACTGCCGCCAGAGCTCTTCGTTGTAGGTCTCACCGGAACGTGAGTATTCATGCAGATTTCTACAGGCAATCCCGAGAATCACCGGGCTTATTATCTGACTTTCGGGAACATCTTCGCGAGGGATATTACGAAAGCAGACAGGTTGGATCCCAAAAAAGATTGGCAGAATCGGAATAAGCACCTCAGGCAGGGTGTCAGGGACCGGAAGGTAGGGCATCCAGAGGGATAACCCCTTTTCACTTTGATGGTACAACGTACCGTGAAAAAGAGGACCCTTGAAATAATCCCGGTTCTGGTCCAGACCCACTGCTTTCGCTGCCGCATACGCGGCTGAATATTCATCATGATAAAGGCGAATCTCGGTAAATCCCGGAAACATCTTACCGAGAATTTTCCTTAGCCGTCCTTCATACACTGAAGGATACCGGGAAGAAAGCCCCTTACCCAGAATGTTCTTCAAAGCCTGGCTGTATCCCCGGGGCCTGTGGCCGAGAATAGCCCTGCCTCCATCAAGATAAAAATCAAGATACCGGATGCCGGAGGAATCATATACCCGATATCCCCTCGCGCGTCGAATCTTTGGCAACATTTGAAGACCTGTTTTCCCGTTTCCGCTCATTCTATCCTTAGTTTCGGCACTTAATATGAGAACTATTCATTTTTCATTCTTAATACCGGAGGTCCATCCTCTCGAGGGGTGAATATTTCGGGATGAACTGAGCAGTAACTCCCGTCTCAAACCGGACAAGCACGATGGTTTCCCGCCCGTTTGACCACTGTTTTATCACCGCGCCGGAGCCATACTCATCATGGTATACCCCTGTTCCCGGGGGCCACTCATCTTCATCTGTTTTAAGTTCCCCTTCGATATAATCCACCGGCAGTTCTTCGAGAAAGGGGCTTGGAGAACTGTATTCAATACGCCCCCAGAGCCGCCGTGTCTTGCACGCGGTAAAATAGATCTCATTTCGGGCCCGTGTTATGCTCACGTAAAAGAGCCTCCGCTCCTCCTCGATTTCCCGTTCGGTTGAATTTTCCCGCAGGGAGGGGAAGAGTCCCTCCTCCATCCCTGTTACAATTACCCGGTCAAACTCAAGGCCCTTGGTATTGTGCATGGTAATGAGGGTTACCTTTTCCCCCTCATCTTCGTCTCCCCCCTCGATCCGGGACCGGTCGAGACCGATATCTTCGAGAAACTGAGCAAGTCCCTCTCCACCGCCAGCATAATCGGCAGCGGCGCCTACAAGCTCCTCCAGATTCTTCACCTTGCCTGTTCCGGCTGAGTCATCCTGGATCCGGTGATAATCGAGAAGCCCGGATTCTGAAATAACCTGCTGGACCCAGGTAGACAGGGGTTGTGGAGAGGGGCCCTCTTCAGAGAGGTCATTTACAAAACCCTCTATCATTGCGGTGAATTCAACGGCTTCCTTCGAAGCCTTCGACCCGAGGGATGCCTGTCTGCACCCTGTAAGCAGATCTGATCCATTCGCGACTTCAAGGATTTTTCCGATACTTACCTTGCCGATTCCCCTTCCCGGTTTATTCACAATCCGTTTAAAGGCAACTTCGTCCCGTGGGTTTTGAACAAGGGCGAGTAGAGAAAGAACATCTTTTACCTCTTCCCGGCTGTAAAAGGAGAGAGCACCAACAATTCTAAAAGGAATTCTATTGCGCGCGAAGGTTATTTCGAATTGCCGGGATTGAGCATTGGTCCGGTAGAGTATTGCCGTGCCTCCCGGATTGCCCTTCTGAAGCAGCTGAACGCAAAACTCCGCCTCCTCCCGTTCATCCTGAAGGAACACTACCTGCCCTTTCGCTCCTTCACCCTTCCGGGTCCAGAGGGTCTTGCCTAACCTCTCACGGTTGTTCCGGACAACTTCGGAGGCGATTTTCAGGATAGTGCCTGTTGACCGATAATTCTCCTCGAGTCTGATTACTTCAGTACCCGGAAACGTATCGGGAAAAGAGAGGATATTCCTGACCTCGGCCCCACGGAAACGGTAAATAGATTGATCATCATCTCCGACTACGCAGAAATAGGTATCCGGGCCGGTCAAAAGCCTTAAAAACTGGAATTGGGCAACGTTTGAGTCTTGGTATTCATCCACAAGGATTACCCGAAACCGCTGCCGGATCCTTTTCCGTACTTCCGGATATCCCTCAAGAAGATCAACACACCTGAGAATCAGGTCCCCAAAATCAACATTCCCCATCTCCTCCATCCGCTTCCGGTATTCCCGGTAAACATCGGGAAACTCAGGATCATGAGATATTTCATCGAGATCATCATCGGGGTGCAGACAGTAATCCTTGGCCCTGCTGATCCACCGGGCAAACCGTTTCGTGTCCCGCTTGGGGGCATTCCCCCGGATCCCCTGGAGCAGAGCTGTTACATCATCATCATCATAGATGGAAAACCTGGAATGAAGATTCAGAAGGTGAGCATTGCGGCGCAGCAACCA
>JAGLYY010000262.1 GCA_023131935.1 Spirochaetales bacterium
TGATCTACAAGGTAAGCAATTTTTGTGGTGATTACCCGCGTCTTCCCCGACCCGGCCCCCGCGAGGATGAGTAAAGGAGCCCCCTCGTGAAGGACAGCCTTGCGCTGTACCTCATTTAACTGCAGCAGGTATTCCGGCATGTCCTGTCTGATCCCGTTATCCACTCTTGGTATTCCATTTTATTAAGATATTATCTGACGTAATTATTCAGGTTGTTTAGGATAGGGGCACGATGCATCGTGCCCTTACTAACAACCTACAGCCTATCCTACCTAACAGCCTACAGCCTATCTACCTACAGCCTTCTATCAGGCATATAATAAAACGCTCAAAGGAGAGAAATTGCTTCAAAATCAAGACCATTCTGCTTAATTATTCTACAGGGGATCCTGTCTCCAGGTGTAAAATCATCTCCATGGATAACAATAAGCCCATCCACTTCGGGGGCCTGCATATAGGCCCGCCCAAGGAAGAGATCCTCCCCCTCTACTGCCTCTTCGATAATCATTGTCAACTCATGTCCCACAAATCGGTCGAGCATTTTTTCCGTTACCCCCTGCTGTAATTGTTCCAGGGAAGTCTTCCAGCTTTCAGCGCGGGAATGAAAGAACCTCTGGGAAAGGGTAGATTTCATAGCGTAGGATTTAGTGCCCTCTTCCCGGGAGTAAATGAAAAATCCCGCCCAGTCGATCTGTGCCTCCCGGAGAAACTGTTCAAGAATTTTAATATCAGCAGCTTTCTCCCCGGGAAACCCAACCATGAAAGTGGAGCGGATGACACTATCGGGAACCTTTCCGCGGATCTCCTTTACAAGGTTTATGTAGGTATCATAGTTGCCTCTTCGCCCCATTCGCCTGAGCAATCCTTCGGAGGCGTGCTGAAAGGGGATGTCAAAATAGGGAAGAATCCTTTTATCATTCTCAATGAGATCAAAAATCTCAAGGGGGAAATTATCCGGATGGATATAGAGCAATCTGATCCAGAAATCCCCTTCAAGGCGGGATATCGCCGTGAGAAGGGAAAGAAAATCCTCCCCCCCCCTGTCAGTTCCGAAGGAGGCAAGGTCCTGGGCGATGAGATTAAACTCAAAAACACCTCTCTCCAGAAGCCCCCGAATTTCATTAACAACCGAATCGATGATCCTGCTGTGGAGGTTCCCCCGGATCAGAGGAATAGCACAAAATGTACACCGGTGATTACATCCTTCAGAGATTTTGATATAGGCAGAACCGGGATATGAGAGGAGCTGGGAACGGTTTACCTCCCCTCCCCGCTGATCGGGAATTAACACCATGGGAGGAGCTTCTCCCACTTCATTTATCATTTCCACGATTCGCTCAGGAGCATGATTTCCAAAGATCCCATCGACCTCCGGCAAGGCTGATTTGACCTCCCGGCCATAACGCTGGGAGAAACAACCCGCGAGAATTATCTTCTTTTCCGGATACCGTTTTCGGAAATCAAGGGTAACCTCGATCGATTCTTCTTTCGCCGGAATAATAAATCCACATGAATTCACAATGATTACTTCGGCATCATCGGAATTAAGCGCTCTGTTCCAACCCGTTCTCTGCAGAGCGGAGATCATGATTTCCGCGTCGACCTGATTTTTCACGCAACCGAGATTTTCGATGAAGTAGGTTTTTTCCGGTTCGGAAGATTTAATAGACCGGCGAAACTGTGAGGGCATAGGACCCATTCTCTTCGTCCTGAATCCAGTTGATCATCTTTGTTGTGACCTCTCCAGGACGCCCGAAAGAAATATC
>JAGLYY010000263.1 GCA_023131935.1 Spirochaetales bacterium
GCCAGATATCGGACCAGACAGTATCCACGGAATACTACATTAATACTGAAGGGTTCTGGTGATTCGGCGGTTGTGATAACCGTTGTTTCCCGTTTCCGGGAACTTACCGACGAGGCGCCGACTGCCGGAGCTTTAATCGGTTCTTCTTCCTCTGCTTCTTCCGCCATTACTTCTTCGGTAGACGCGAGCGCTGGGGTCGCCTCAGTTTTAAGAAACTTGTCAATTCGCAATATTACGGAGGAATCCCGGATATCTATATCCCGAAGGTAAACTTTTACTTCATCTCCCGCGTTCCCGTCAAGATTGAGGACCCTTTCCTCCCCCAGTTTGAGCTTTATCTCTCCCCCGGGAGTTTCAAGGAGGAGGCCATCATCTATCCCGGCGAGGTGGATCATGCTGAATCCCTGCTTGCCGGGGATTCGAATAATATCACCGATAGCGAACCGACGCTCAACAATCTCATCGGTTAAAACAAAGATACTGCCTTCCTCGACCGCAGATTCAATTTCAGGTTTTTTCTCAGCACGGCTCGCGAAAACAGGCAGTAGAAGGTAGATTATGAAACCAACGAGCACAACCCCTGCCGCCGCCGCAAGTCCGATATAAAGCCCCCGCCGGTCCTTTTTAATGATTAATTCTTCCATCGGAATGGGTTTTTCCTGAATGCGGAAGTTTCTATAAAGGGTGACAAGCTCATCAGGATCTATACCAAGATATTCGGCGTAGTTCCTTAAAAAACCAATAAGATAAGGTTCTCCAGGGAAGTCATCAAAATCCTCAACTTCAAGGGCAACCAGAAAACGTTTGGCAATATTCGTATCTCTGGCGACCTGTTCGATCGAGTAACCCTTTTCTTCACGGGTAGAGCGTAGTTTTTCGCCGATTGATTCCATAGGTTATTCTTCCACACTAAAGAGAAAATTATTAATGATATATGCCGAAGATGGGGCTTCATAATCGAAACGTACATCTGGAATATCTTGATTTATCCGGGCATCGGTGAAGTCAAAAGTAAGCCCCAGCATATCCTGGGTAATTCCGGTCATCCTCCGGATAAAACCATCGGCACCGATGGCAATCTCGATCTGCCTGAAACCTTCCTCGGTTTTTTTCCAGTCCAGCTTCAGCTTCACCACAAGATCTTCCCCGGATTCATCCAGTAACACAAGGTTAGGATTTCCATTAAGATAGGAGACACTATAATGGGATTTCAGAATATTCAGCCCCTGGCTCCGTGTGCCCGAGGAGGTAAGCTTCTGCATCATGATAACGCTCAGGCCGGGAAGGTAGAGGGTAAGTACCGACCCATTGGAAGCAATAACCTGCTCTTTGGGATCCTCAAAATCAATTCTCAGCTTGTTTGGGGATTTAAAATAAAGGACCCCGGTCATGACATCTTCCCCCTGAGTGATGACCACCTTTGCCTGGTAATCCTCCACCTCCGCGTAATTCTCCGAAATCTTGTCGAAAAAATCCGCGGCTGTTTGCATATTCTGGGAAAACAGCGGAAGAGATAGAATAGAAAGAAATAGGCATATAAAAATAAAAAAATTCTTCAATGTAATGCTTCTCTGTAGTATGTGTAGTATAAAAGTTATATTCATCTTACTGAATGAATTTGATTTGTCAAGTATCATTCCCAGCAGTTCTCCTTATGGCCCGTTGAATCGCATTCTGAACATATTCTGCAAGGAGATATTTCAGATCGTTATCTGAAAGTTTAAGGTTTTCCCCACTTTCCGGACAGATAAACCTGTTATCTTTAAGATATTCACTGGCGCAGGAGATACAGTATATCTTTCCGGTTACCGGACTACGCCCCGCCGGAGCTTCTCCAGGGGGTTCGCCATGGACCTGCAGCGGGGGCTGGGTCCTGATATTTTTCGGCACCCACCATTCCCGGCCGCAGAGAGCACAAAAGTACCGGTTTTCCGATTCCATCCGTATTCTATTAAAGAGTTTTTCTGCCCGTTCTGAGGGAGCATTGTCCAGTACCGCTTGAACCTCCTTCCGGGCCTGGTCGTAAAGCCGGCGCGCAAAAAGGATATCAGCGTAACTCAGGCGGATGTCCCAGCGGTTCGGATCAAGCTTCAGGGCTGCTGAAAAAGCTGTTTCGGCACGCCGGAGCTCCCCTTTGAGAAAGGCTACCGATCCGATCATATCAAAGGCCGAAGCGCTGGGGTATAAGTCTATCAGCATTCGAAGCAGCTCCTCCGCACGGGTTATCCGATCCAGCCTGAGAGATACACTCGCCAGATTTTCAAGAATTGATGGATCATCTGAATCAAGGGTATATGCCCTCTCATAAACATCCGCCGCTTCCTCAATCCTGTCCTCCCGGACAAGAAGGTTCCCAAGCTGATTAAGAGCCCTGGAATTGCCGCCGAGAGGTTCGAGAAGGGCAAAGGCTTCTTCGATGTTACCGGTTTCATAGAGGATCTGGGAAAAATTCAGGGTGATTTCGATTTCCTCAGGGACCTTTTCGTGAGCATCAGAAAGCCAGTCTCGAGCCTCCTTGAAATTGCCCTGTTCAAGGGCGATTGCCCCTTTTAAATTAAGGATCCAGGGATCATCAGGAGAAAGAGCATAGGCCCTATCCAGATAGCCAGTCCCATCCAGTCCAAGACTGTGGCTATTCTCTGCCAGTTTTAACCAGTAAAGCGGATAGGTATCCTCCATTTCTGCTGCCCGATAAAGCAGTTTCCCCGCTTTCTCCCGGTCCCCCTCCCGGATAAAGATAAGACCACGGAGAAAATAGACACTTGAATCATCAGATCCCTCTCCAAGAATCCTGTCAAAAGCTTTCGCTGCTTTGTCCCAATGTTCCTCCGCGAAAAAAGCCTTACCTTCTAGGGCGATCACTGCCCTGTTATCGGGATCAATCTCGTGGACCCTGGTCCTGATAATCGAAAGGTCTTCAAAGGCTTCCTGACGGAAGAAGAGGGTTCCTGCCGAAATATACATTTCCAGGGCCTTCTCTTTCTCTCCTGTTCTATCAAAAGCTCTTGCGGCATTGAGAGCGAAAATAGGCATTTCATTATCAAGTTCAAAAGCCTTTGAATAAGCCTTCGACGCCTCTTCCCAATTTCCCAGGGCATATTCTCCATTCCCTGAAAGGTTCCAGAGAACAGGATTCTCCGGAAAACCTGACAGAGTTTCCTCCAGATAATCCCTTAAGGGAATGAATTCATTTAATAAATAGAGTATGCCGGCTTTTTCAATAACAGCTCCATCATGTTTCGGATCTTTCTCAATAATTTTTTCCATTACCCCGAGGGCAGGTTGAAATAACCTGGTGTTTTTAAGACTCTCTCCAAAAAGGAATAACTCCTCCACCGAAGGCTCATGGATCCGAAAAGCTTTTTTCAGCTGGATAACCGCGGCGGAATACTGTTCCTGAAGGTACAGGTTCCTGGCAAAATGAATTCGGGAGGCTGCTTCCACCGGAATGTAGCTGGTCCAGCGGTAATAAACAGCCTCCACCTCCACAGGCCTGGATTCCAGGACTATCCTTTTCAACAGGAAGGAGGCTGTTTCTTCTTCGTCATAATTCTGTCCAGCGAAGGCGATCTGTCCCGAAGCCAATGTATCGTCCTCAATCTCCCCAACCCACTCGTTATCGATATAAAAGGAAAAGGAGGTACCATGAGCGATAATCCTGAGGGAAAACTCCGCGGGCACTCCCCCGGGAACTTCGGCCCATTGAACGAGGCTCCGGGGATTGCCGTTAAACACAAGATCGAACCGGAAATATCCCCGGGAAGAAACGAGCATGTAGTAATAATTCTTTTCATCCGCTACCCGGAACTTAAAACCAAGGGCGCTATACCCTCCGGATCCGGTGAAAGCGACATCACCTTCGAGTACAAAGTCTTTATAGAGGTAAAGAGGATCCGCGACCCAGGCAAACAATCGAGACCGCATTAGATGAAGCTCAAGTCCCCCCTCGATATACTTCGCCCGGTAAGCGTCAGTCTCCTCTTCCAGAAAACGGCAATTTTTCAACCGGCCAAAGGAAGATTCCCACCGCTCGTGTATAAAGGTGTCAATTTCTTTCTTACGATGAAAAATACTCCACATAATCTGCCATAGTATACGGAGGAGTTACCTGCAAGACAATCCCCATTGCCGGTTTGTAGCGAAACCTCCCCTTTTCCTGGAGGTCTTCGCGGGAAACGGTCGAAGCGAACAAGACAGATGGATCATACTATGCTGCTGCTTTTTTGATGTATTTCTTGCGGTCATATCATGGCTATGGTATTATTTTAAATCTCATGAGTAGGTTTTGATAACACTTGTTTTTCAGGACATTTATAAAAATCTGTTTGGACTATTATGGTCAGCTTGGGAAAGGGTTTACAGGGGAATTACCCAGCCCCGAAGGGGCGTTATCTCCTAACGATGGGCGTAGCCCTTCGTTACTCCCCACCGAAATAGCGTTCAGCCCCGAAGGGGTAAGAGAAGACATGGGACAGTCACTAGTAAAAAACTACATACACATAGTGTTCAGCACAAAGTATCGAGAACCGCTCATTCATCCTCCATACGAGAAAGAACTTCATAGCTACCTC
>JAGLYY010000264.1 GCA_023131935.1 Spirochaetales bacterium
GTACCCATTCCGTTCTTTTTTAGAAGAGCAGGCATATCGTAATTTACTACATATACATCTTCAATTTTTTTTACAGACTGACCATTCAGAACAAGGAGGTCCGATTCAGGGACACGGATTTCGAAAAGATTTTCAGCACTCACATTCATATGCTTCAGGGCATCAAATCCGCCGATAACCTTTGCTTCCTCAAAAGGGAGGGCGAAGTAATTCTGAAACCGTTTTTTCATGTAAGGAGTAAAAGCCCCACCCCCCTTTGTACAGAAATAGAGCTGCAAGTTGTAATGTTCCTCTATCAGACGGTTCTCGAGGATAAAACGGCCCGGAAGATTTGCCAGATAGGCTAGTTTCAGGTTTTCACGGTAGAAAGAATCTTTTTGAATTACACTTAACAGGCAGCTTTCGACCCGCACTCCATTAGTCTCAGGACGAAGATAGATGAAGACATCCTGATATCCTTCAGAGGCATCGGAAAAGGGCACAAGAATAGCTGGTCCCGGGTTTTGCTCCCTCATGATTCCCCTCCACCTCTAAGAATGGAGCATTATTACCACTTTGTCCATTATATTCTTTATACCTGCGGAATAGTTTTCTTTATCAGACTTATTGAATAGAGGATCAGGGCCGCCCATATAAGGCTGAAACTGATTGCGTGTGCCCGGGTAAAAGGTTCTCCGTAAAGAAATACTCCGATAAGAAGCATGAGAGTTGGCGCCAGGTATTGAATAAAACCTAGGGTGGAAAGTGGAATTCGTTTCGCTCCCCGGGCAAACCAGTAGAGGGGGAGACTGGTTACTACCCCGGCTCCAATCAGGAGAAAATCGGTTAAAGGCGAAATAGAGAAGAGGGCGCCGTTTCCGAGAATCTCCCCTCTGATAATATAAGCGAGGGCAAAGGGGGCCAGAATCATCGTTTCCACAAACAGGCTCAACATTGATGGAAGTTGGGCCTTTTTTTTAAAAAGTCCATAAAAACCAAAGGAAAAGGCAAGGATAAGGGCAATCCAGGGGAATTTGCCATAATCAAATGCCATGTAGAGAACCCCAATCGAGGCAAGAGCAAGGGCCGTCCACTGCAGGGAAGTAAGTTTTTCATCCAGAACAAGGAGTCCCAGGAATACACTCACAATGGGATTTATATAATAACCCATACTCGTCTCAAGAATTCTGTTTGAATTAACGGCAAAAATGTAGGTAAACCAGTTTCCCCCTATCAGAAGGGCGGTTATAAGGAGGGTGAAAAAGACTTTCCGGCTCTTAAGTAGCTTCCTTACAGACAGCCGCTTCTGGAAAAGAAGAAGGAATATGAGAAAAACAAAGGCCCACCATATCCTGTGGGAAAGAATTTCAAGGGGGGGCACCTGTTTCAACAGCTTCCAATAGACAGCCAGAACACCCCAGGTAAAAAACGCGAGAACAGCAAATATCAACCCCCGGATATACTCAGACCGATCTTTCATAGCAAGATTATTTACCAGTTTCAGGTAACGTGTAAAGAGTGCCCTAAAGATTATGGGTCTGAATCAGAAATGGGTTTGGCAGACATTCCTTGAATCCCCATAATCTTTGGGGCACTCAGTTACTCTTTTGGGACTCTGTCGGGAACATGGAGGATTTCGCGGGGTTTACTGCCATTTTGAGGTCCCACAATTCCCCTCATCTCCATATCCTCAACCATCCGTGCCGCACGGTTATATCCGATTTTTAGCCGGCGCTGCAGATAACTTGCCGAAGCCTTACCCGCTTGGACGACGATTTCGAGCGCCTTGTCCGTGAGGGGATCGGTCCCTTCATCAGCAAGGCGGCCCGCCTCAAGCTCGTCGTCATCATCGAAAAAAATCTCATCATCAATGTAATCCGGTTCTCCAAGGGTGCGGACATGGTCGGTGATCCGTTCAACCTCCTCTTCGGATAAGAAGGCACCCTGAATTCGGTTCGGATTCGGGTCCCACGCGGAGGTAAAAAGCATGTCTCCCCTTCCGAGTAATTTCTCCGCTCCTACCTGGTCGATGATAATACGGGAGTCGAATTTGCCAGCCACCATAAAGGCAATCCTGGTGGGTATATTTGCCTTGATAAGACCGGTGATAACATCAATGGATGGTCGTTGGGTCGCGAGAATAAGATGAAGCCCAACTGCCCGGGACATGGCGGCAAGACGCGCGATAGTGGACTCCAGCTCTTTCCCGGTGGTTGCCATAAGATCGGCAAATTCGTCCACCACAATGACGAGGTAGGGCAGATGGGAGGTCGCAAGATGGCGCTCTTTTATTTTTTTATTGTATGACCGGATGTCCCGGACTCCAAGGGCATCGAGAAGGGAATACCTTCGCTCCATCTCATAAATACAATACTGAAGGGCCTGGAAAGCCCGCTTCGGCTCTGTTACCACACGAGTAAGAAGGTGAGGGATATCATTGTACATTTTCAACTCAACAATCTTCGGATCGATAAGAAGAAGTCTTACCTCTTCCGGCGTTTTTGAATAGAGGATCGAACAGATTATCGAGTTTACACAAACCGACTTTCCAGATCCCGTTGCCCCGGCAATAAGCAGGTGGGGTGTTTGAACCAGATCGATAATCTGAACATCTCCGGTGATATCCTTGCCCAGAATTATCGGGATTTCCATCTTATTATTATCATAAGCACCGGAGTCAATCATCTCCTGAAAGGAAACAATAGCACGGTGTTTGTTGGGGACCTCAATACCAACAGCATGTTTCCCCGGAATCGGAGCTACAATCCTGACCCTGGATGCCGCTAACCGCAGGGCAATGTTGTCCGCGAGATTAACGATCTTTGAGAGTTTAACCCCCGGCGCCGGTAGAATCTCGAACATGGTGATAACCGGTCCCTTCCGGATACCTGTAACCTCAGCCTTGATCCGGAACTCCTCCAGGGTCTGCCTTAATACTTCAGCAGCTCTTTTTGTTTCCTCGTCGATAATCCAATATTGACCATCGGTGTATTCGTTGAGGAGTTTCTGCATCGGAACTTCGTATTTCACTCTTTTCTTATTCAGGGGAGCTGGAGGAACCGCTGAAGGGTCCTCTTCTACAAGGAGTTCCGCTTTCTCCTCTATCTCTACAACTCCGGCGCCAACTGTTCGAATCTGATGCCCCCTGAGGTCGTCTACAGCATCTCTCTTGCTCGGTGGGACCAGATTGTCAGGTAAAATAAATACAGGCTTATCAAGATTGAGCTTCAGTTCCAGGAATCCGGACCGTTCGGCCTCCCTGTTTTCTGTTTTCCCGGAGTTTTCTTTAACTGTGGAGTCCTCCCCTTGTTCATCAACAGCACCGCTCCCGTGTTTTCCCGGCTGGTAGGGAAATAAAATCAGACGAAAAATCGCTAGCACTTCGATCGCTGTAAGGAGAACAAGCAGGATCAAGCTGCCCCGCTGCCCGAAACGGCTGAGAAAAAAACCAACAACAGGGGCGGAGGCAGGATCAACCAGGATACGAAGAAAAAGGCTTATTGTCAGAAAAGGCAAAATGAGAAGGCCAAGAACGATGAGAAGCTTTCGCTGAAATCCGCTCATAATAAGGATCCCGGCACAGGAGAAAAAATATAATGGGATGAATATGGCCCCCCAGGAATAACTGGAAAAGAGAAATCTGCCGGGAAGCAGGATAAAGAGGGGCAATGGTCCTAAGGCGTAACAAAGGATGGCGATGAGAAGATATATACCCCAAAGAGACAATGCCCCCGCGAGAGTAAAAGTGAGCGCTTTATCCTGCACGAAAGCCTCCTATATCACTTATCGGAAGAAAAGAAGCCTCATTTTATAGGAGGAAGATACCTATTATCCCCAGGGGGATGAGATAAAAGCTGAAAAGGTAGAGTTTTCCACTATTTACGAGCCTTAAAAGTAGAATCAGAGAAAACATCCCGGCGATAAAGGAGGCTGCAACACCGACAAGAAGGACAGATGGTCTCACCACTGTAAGAAGCTCATCGAAATCCTTCAGTTTCAATATCAGGGCACCCAGAATGGCAGGAATCGAAATAAGGAAGGAAAACTCCCCCGCTTTCTCCCGCTTCATCCCAGCCCCGAGGGCCGCGGAAATGGTAATACCCGACCTGGAAATCCCCGGCAGGACACCCAGACCCTGAGCAACCCCGGTAATAAGCCCCTCCCGAAGACCAATCTCACGATACTCCTTTTCACCTTTGAAGAACCTGGATGAAAAGAGGATAAGTCCGGAAACGATAAATAATATTGATACAATTTTCGGATATTGATCGACATTTAAATCTTCAATAGCAAACCCGATCGACGCGGTAACCACCGTAGCCACCAGAATAATGAGAACAAGCCGGAGATTCACCCTGTCTTCATCACCACGTTTTCCAGTAACAAGCCGCCAGAGAGACACAAGGATCCTCCGGATCCTGTCCCGGAAAATAATGATTACCACCACCAGGGTGGACACGTGAAGAAGAATATCAAAGAGGGTGAACTCGCCGCCAATATCCATAAATGCCCGCATAACCACCAGGTGACCGGAGCTTGAAACAGGCAGAAATTCGGTAATACCCTGGAGGACACCCAAGATGAGCGATTCTAATAAACCCATGTGTTATCCTTGTAAGAAAATGACTGTTCCCGATTTTACCGTTGTAATGGTTAAGTTTCAATCCTC
>JAGLYY010000265.1 GCA_023131935.1 Spirochaetales bacterium
GTCTGTCCTTGAATAGACGAGTCCCGTAGCTATTCCTGCTGTCATTTTGAAGCCATAATTGGCAGAGGTCTGCAGGATTTCTATTGCGGAGATAACCGCTCGATACGCATCATCATCGCCGGTATTGGGAACTCCGAAAAGGGCAACTAACGTATCGCCCATGATAAGCCAGGCATTGGCGGATTGTTTTTTCAGGATGTCCTCAATCGATTTGTGGAAGAGAATGTTCACAATAGACGCCGTGTCATATGGCCGCTGTTCCCATAGTTTTTCAGTTGAATTCGTGAGCCCGATAGACAAGATTGTTGAATAAAAGACCGAGGTATCAACGAAGGAAGTGGTTGGAATTTCAGGTTTCTCTTCTCCCGCCTGCGCAGGCATCTGTAACCGGTTTTCTTTTATCGAATTGTAAAGCCGCCTGGTCGACTCTTCCGGCTCAACATCGAGTTCGCGCTTCAGGATCGATGCACACCGCTCGTACTGATGCAGCGCCTCCTGCTTTTTTCCCGTCCAGGCATATAGCTCGATCAGACGGCGATGGGCGTGTTCATTTTCCGGCTCATGGGACGTCCACCGTTCAGCAAAACCTGTTGCCTTCTTAAAATTAGAAGTGAGGGTAAACGACTGAACCAGGCGTTCGAGTACTTTCGAAAATGATTTTCGGAGACTTTCCACCTGCATATACTGCCAATCCTCAAATTCCACTGCATCCCGACCGATGAAGAATCCAGCCAGAAAGTCACCGGAGTACAATGTCGCGGCTTCCTCGAGTTCCTGGATAACCTTTGTATCGAAGAAATCATTCTTCTCCATCTTCCGAACTTTCTCCCGAAAATCATTCACATCAATCCAGATGGAGTCTTCCAGATATACATAATCACCTTCGCTAACGAGGAGCATTTCGCCGAGTTCTGAATTCAGGGTGGAAAGAGTAGTCCTCAGGGCTCCTCTAGCGTGCGATTCATCCTGATCCGGCCACAACAAACCGGTAATCCGACTCCTGCTTGGTTTGACGTCGGAAACCGCAATAAAGGTCAACAATGCCAGAGACTTCCTCCTTGATATATGAATTTCCCTGTCTCCAGCCAGAACTCGAGGGTTGCCAAGGAAATATAAACGATAATCAGTCATAAATCATTTGCTCCTGCACGACACCCGTCGTTAGTCTCTAATCCGATTATACTCCTATTCATCCTGAAGATCCCTTCTTTTTTCGACAATTATTGTTTCTCCGACCTTCAGGCAATATATAATGATATGCCTGGGAGAGATATTACAGATTTGTTACAAGAATGGACCTATGACGAAAACAACAATGCCCGATTCATCCTGGGAAAAAGTGAATCGTCCTGTGCGGATCCGCATGCAGGGTGGTGTGGGGGCTGGAGGTGAAAGCCTCCGGCTAACCGATTTATGTGTTATTCTCATCTTTAATCTCGAAACACATATTGTTGTGAACTTTTGTTTTATTTGTAGAATTAAATAAACACTTTCTTCACATAAGGTGAAGTCGATAACCGGAGCAAGGCTGAATAGTTAATATCAAATTCTATTTCACGTCCTACTTCAATATAGTTTTCGGAATGCAAAATCAAATGATCGCTGCTTGCTCCAATGACTTTGGCATTTATTCTGGGCGTTACAGCTTTTGTATCAACATTTTGTTCCCCGATTCCAATTATAATCCTATTGATATTACCAATATCTGCAAACTCAGGTGTATCTCCAAATGCATTTTGACATATTTCACCATAAGGTACAGATGGTTTTATTTTACTTTCGATAACCTCACATATTAGAGTAAATGCATCTGTGCATAAATTCGGGATTTTAGTTCTGTGTAGAGTTTCCCTGCCAAGTAAAATAGCTTCGCCAATTCTCAAATTATTGATTTTCCCTGTATTTTTAGTGGATAGAAACCATTCATAATTTGCAGAATTTCCACCTGAAATCATATGCAGCTTTATGTTATATTTTTCTTGTATATGATCTGCTGTTTGAGATAACTCAATCATATTTTCCTCTGAAGGTTTAACACCTCCAAAGCAAGCAAGATTTACGCCAATGCCATATAATTCAACTCCTTTTAGTGGTATAATTTGTTCAATGATTGAGTCTATATCTCCGGGTAATATCCCTTCTCTTAAATCACCAAGTTCTAACATTAAAACTACTTTATGTCTTTTACCTTGTTTAAGAGAATGTTCAGATAGTAATTTAATTGTTGATATCTCAGAATTTAAACTTATGTCTGCATATTTAACAACATCTGCAGCTTCGGTATGCATAGGCAGTAGAGTAAGCAAAAATATTGCTTTCACTCCGGATTCTTTCATTTTTTTGATATCTTGAATAAGAGAAACTGCTATTGTAGATATCCCGCACTCTAAAATTGCATTAGCAATTTCAGGCGAACCTGTTACTCCCTTTATTACGG
>JAGLYY010000266.1 GCA_023131935.1 Spirochaetales bacterium
GCCTCTTGCTATCGATCGTTTTCCTTCTAAATGCCCCGACCATATCATAATGGAGGGGGTTCTCCAACCCCTTTGGAGAAAGAAAGGCTGTAGGCTGTTAGGCTGTTAGGTTGGAGAGAATTGGCGGCTGAATTCCGTTGAAAATCGCGTTCCACCTCTTGACTGAATTTCGCTTCCGTGGATATTATTGTCTTGTACAAGATCAGTTTCTTCAAGGGAGGGATGTAATCCCGACCGGCGGTGATAGTCCGCAATCCACGATAAGTGGGGGATTCGGTGAAATTCCGGAACCGACAGTGCAAGTCTGGATGGGAGAAGAACAATGATAGACACCTGCCACAGGTATTATCCTCATACTATCCCCATCCTCCTGAAGACCATTTTTTTATAACGCGGAGGAAAATAATGAAAAAGACACTTGTACTCTTATCTCTTTTTATTCTTCTCAGTTTCCTGTTTTCTGGCTGCCAGAAAGAGGGCGCAAAAGCAGAATTCACCATTGCGGTTTTCATTCCCGGAGTTGTCGCCGGGAGCCCGACCTACGAGCTCCTGGTCAAGGGAGTTGAAAAGGCGGTATCCAGCCACAGCGGGGCTTCATTGAAGGTCGTCGAGGGAGGTTTTAACCAGGGCGCCTGGGAAGAAACCGTTACTTCTCTGGCATCAACCGAGTCTTACGACCTCATAGTAACCTCAAACCCGGCGATGCCTGAAATTTGTCAGAATGTTTCTAAAAAGTATCCGGAGCAGAAATTCCTTATCCTCGATGGACACCTGAAAGGCAATCCCTCTATCTTTACCTTCCGGTTCAACCAGATGGAGCAGGCATTCCTTGCGGGACACTTCGCGGGCCTTGTAACCAGCAGCACCCTGCCCGGAGCCACTAATGAGCATAAGGTGGGACTCATTGTGGGACAGACCTACCCCGATATGGATCGGGCAATCCGCCCGGGTTTTGAACTGGGGATCCGAACCGCTGTTCCCGATGGGACCCTGGACTTTCGGGTTGTTGGGAACTGGTATGACGCGGCAAAGGCAGCTGAACTCGCACGGGACATGTATGACCATGGGGCTGATATCATCCTCACCATCGCGGGGGGGGCGAACCAGGGGGTAATCACCGCAGCAAAGGAGCGGGGTCGTTATGTGTCCTGGTTTGACATTAACGGATACGATATTGCTCCGGGTGTGATCGCGGGAAGCACCGAGATCCTCCTCGACCGGGCAGCCTTCGAGAAAACATCTTTAGCCATAGAGGGAAAACTGTCATATGGGAATTCTGAAATTGGCGGTGTAAAAGAGGGATACGTACGTTTCGTAACGGATGATCCCCTCTACCTGTCCAACATGCCTGAAGATGTGCGGAAAGCACTCAGCGAAATCGTTGTAAAAATCGAAAAGGGTGAATTAAACCTCGAGATGCCTCTCTTTTAGAATCGGGCAATTGCCCAGGTGGATTTCTCCCTGAAAAAGGGGGAAATCCACTGTCTCATAGAAGAAAAAGGTCTTTACAATAATAGCTCCACCTGTTAAAAGGCTGTATACGATCTATCGTATGATAATTCCAACCTCTTACAGGTGGTATCCATGATCAGCGGTTTTTTTCAAATCCTCGGAAGTCTCGGATTATTCCTTTTCGGAATGAAGGTAATGAGCGACGGTATTCAGAAAGCTGCCGGGGACAGACTCCAGCGGACCCTGAATTTCATGACCGGAAACAGGTTCATTGCCCTTCTTACAGGGTTCATGATTACCGGTTTCATCCAATCCTCTTCAGCCGCTACGGTAATGGTTGTCAGTTTTGTAAACGCCGGTCTATTAAACCTTACCCAGGCCATTGGGGTGATCATGGGAGCAAACATCGGGACAACGATTACCGGATGGATTGTTGCCATCATCGGGTTTAAATTCAAGATTACCTCCATAGCTCTCCCTGTTATCGGAATCGGCATGATCCTGATGTTCGCGAAAAAGCTCAACAAAAAAGACTGGGGAGAAGCCCTTATTGGGTTCGGGCTGCTCTTTCTCGGACTTGGTTTTCTAAAAAGTGCTGTCCCGGACATCCGGAGCAATCCTGAAATTCTACAGTTCATTACCCGGTTTATCGATCTTGGTCCTCTTTCCTTTATCATCTTCGTAATCGTGGGGGCCCTCCTTACGGTAATTGTTCAATCTTCCTCCGCTGCCATGGCAATTACCCTGACTATGGCCTACGCTGGTTGGATAGACTTCCCCACAGCCGCCGCAATCGTACTTGGAGAAAACATAGGGACCACAATAACCGCGACCCTCGCCTCTATCGGCACCGATGTGAATGCCAGAAGGGCGGCAAGGGCCCATACCATGTTTAACCTGCTCGGTGTCCTGTGGATGGCCTTTGTCTTTCCGTTCTTTCTGCGGGTCATTGATTTTATCGTACCCGGCAGTATCTCGGGTCCCGACGCGGCGGTACACATGCCCGCCCATCTGGCGATGTTTCATACCCTCTTTAACCTGATAAACTCTGCTCTTTTTATCGGTTTTGTCCCCCGTCTTGCCGCTCTCGTAACGAAAATAGTAAAGGATAAAGCGCCGGAAGAGGAGAAAAAGGAATATGAACTGCCCTTTCTCTCAACGGCCCTCCAGGATACCCCGGAACTGCAGATCCTCCAGGCACGGGCGGAAATTTCCAAATTTGCCGCTCTTGTGGAGGAGATGTTCGCTGCCTTTCTCCATGTATTTCATCATCCTGAGCAAAAACTGGGTAAGGAGGTAGAACAGATCGGGGAACAGGAAGAAATTACCGACCAGATGCAGGAGGCGCTGTCCCGGTACCTGGTAGGTATTTCCCAGGAAAGCCTTAACGACCGTTCCGCCGCTCAGATCGGCGGCCTCATAAGGATCGTAAATGAGCTTGAATCGGTTGGAGACAGCTGCTATAACCTGATACTGCTCGCCAAGCGGCGGTATGACAAGGAAATGGATCTTCCCAAAGAGGCCCTCAAAGATATCAAACCCTATACCGACCTGGTAACGGAGTTTATGGGTTTCATCAGAAGTCATCTCGACCATCATTTAGAGGACGCTGAATTCAAAAAAGCAACGGAACTTGAAATGGCGATAGATACACGGCGTAATTCCCTGAAGAAAGCGGTCCAGAAACGGCTTCAGGAGGGATCTGACGTTAAACAGGAGCTCCTGCTCCTCGACATGGTACGGCACATCGAACATATCGGTGATTACGCTTTAAATGTTGCTGAAGCAATCCGGGTTGTGTATTAGGAGAAATTCAGCTCTTTTCCGTCATAATCTACCGTCACCTTTTGCCCCTCCCGGATATCACCATGCAGAATCTTCCTGGCCAGGGGATTCTGAAGAAGGTTCTGCAGGGTACGTTTCAAGGGTCTCGCGCCAAAAGCGGGATCGTAACCCTCTTTCCCCAGGAAGTTCCTGGCTTTCCCGGTAACCTCCAGGGTTATTTTCCTGTCCTCAAGACGGTTTTTAAGCTTATCAAGCTGAATATCCACGATCTTCAGAATTTCATCCTGCCCAAGCCGCTGGAAGGTGATGATCTCATCAATCCTGTTAAGGAATTCAGGTTTAAAGGTCCCTTTCATGATGGCATCAATCTCAGGTTTAATGGCATCCAGATCTTCCGTTTGAAGAATGAGATCACTCCCGATGTTGCTGGTCATGATGATAATAGCATTCTTGAAGTCCACTACCCTTCCCTGACCATCGGTAAGCCTGCCATCATCCAGTAACTGCAGAAGGACATTGAAGACATCGGGATGGGCTTTCTCAATTTCGTCAAAAAGGATAACCGAATAGGGTCTGCGGCGTACAGCTTCGGTCAGCTGCCCCCCCTGATCATATCCCACATATCCCGGAGGAGCTCCGATCAGCCGGCTGACTGAATATTTTTCCATGTACTCACTCATGTCAATCCTGGTAAGGGACCGTTCATCGTTAAAAAGAAAATCCGCCAGAGTTTTCGCGAGCTCGGTTTTTCCCACCCCCGTTGGACCAAGAAAAATGAAAGAGCCGAGCGGGCGCCCCTCTTCGGACAGTCCTGTTTTGTTCCTGCGAATCGCGTCGGAGAGGGCCCGGATGGGGGGTTCCTGACCAACGACCCTCCTTGAGAGGATCGACTCAAGCTTCAGATACTTGGCCATTTCGCTGGCAAGCATCTTTGACACAGGGATACCGGTCCAGGTTGATACTACCTGGGCAATATCCTCCTCAGAGACCTCCTCTCTTAAAAGCTGCTGGTCTCCCTGTATCCTCTCCAGAGCTGCTCCCTTTTCCTCAATTTTATTCCTGGTTTCCGGCAACTTGCCATGTTTGATCTGGGCAGCCATCTGGAGGTTCCCCTCCCGCTCGTATCGGATTTCTTCATATTTGAGTTCTTCAAGCTCTTGTTTGAGCTTTCGGATCTCATCGATAATCTTTTTCTCGTTCTGCCATTGGAGGTGCATCCCATCACGCAACCCGCCAAGGTCCGCCAGTTCCTTTTCGATCTTCCCGAGACGCTCTATGGAAGCCTGGTCCTCTTCACGGCTCAAGGCCTGCTTCTCAATGGTAAGCTGGAGGATCTTCCGTTCAATTTTATCTAACTCAATAGGCTGGCTCTCAATCTCCAGCTTCAGCCTGCTTGCCGC
>JAGLYY010000267.1 GCA_023131935.1 Spirochaetales bacterium
ATGGGCCATAATGAGAACTGCTGGATTCAATTTGACAATCTTAATAAAAACCTTGTATCCTACTTCCGATGAACTTTGTAATTCTCGGCGCTGGAAGCGTCGGGTTTCAACTTGCCAGATACCTCATTGAGCAAAAAGAAAATGTTGTATTAATCGAGAGGGACCCTGATAAAGCAAAACATGCTTCAAATGTCCTCGACTGTAAGGTGCTTAATGAGGAGGGGAACAATATTGAAACCTTAAAAAAGGCTGGTATCACTAAAGCAGATTATTTCATCAGTGTAACTGATTCTGACGAAATGAATATGATTGCTTGCGGTCTGGTGTCCAGTGAATGTAACGTTCCGCAAAAGATAGCCAGAATCCGGAATATTGATTACTCCAACTTTCAGGTATTGCACCATACCTTCCTGGGTATTGATTACCTTGTGAACCCTGAGATTGAAACTGCCAGGTCGATCATCAGATCCATTGAGGGGGGAGCAGTCAGCGATATTGTTTCTTTTGAAAAAAGCAGTCTGCAGATGCGAAGTATCACCGTGGGTAGTTCATCGTTTCTGCGGAATAGATCATTAGAAGAGCTGAAGCGGACCATACATGCCGACTTCCTCATAGCGGTTATCCTTCGCGAGAACGAATACATTATTCCCCATGGGTTTAGCACATTAAAGGATAATGACAGACTCTATTTGATTGCTACCGATGAAGATTTCGAGAGGATCTTTTCCCATTTCGGGAAATCCCGAATGGAAATAAACAAGATTGTGCTTATCGGAGGTAACAGAATATCAATCCATGTGGTAGAGCATTTTTTTAAAAGTCACCAAAATGAGTTGTCTTTTTTCGGTAAATTCCTGCACTACCTCCGACCCGCGAAAAAGAGAAGGATAAACATAATCGATGGTGATTATGAAAATTGTAAGATGCTCTCCAGGCGCTTTCCTGAGGCTATGATCTTTAATACTGATATCTCTGATGAGGGGTTCTCCGAGGAGGAGCAATTGTCCGGTGCTGATCTCGTTATAGCTGCTACAGGTAATCAGGAATTGAACATGGTAAATGCCGTATATGCAAAGAGTGTAGGCGCCAAGCGGGCAATTGCTCTGGTTAATAAAAGCAACTACGTACATATCGCGTCTAATCTTGGAATAGATGTCGCCCTCAGCCCTATTGAGAGTATGGTAAACAGCATCCTGAAATATATTCGAAGAAGCAATGTTCGCAACGTTTACAGCATATCGGGTGGTAAGGTGGAGGTCCTTGAGCTGTCTATCGAAGAAACAAGCCAGGTAAATGGGAAAAAAATCATAGAGCTTAAACTTCCAAAACAAACTCTGATAATATCGTTAACCAGAGATGATACTCACATCGTCCCTGACGGGGAACTGGTGCTTCGTGGTGGGGATAATATAATAGTAATTGCCCGCAAAGAATCGGTAACCAGGATCGAAGAAATATTTACAAGCTGAATATGCATATTGGATTAATACTTAAGGTAGTCGCAATACTTCTTCTCATTATCTCTTTCTTCATGCTCTTTCCGGTGGTCGTTGCTCTGTATTATCACGAAGGGCCGATGATTCAGCACTTTCTCGTTCCAATTTTCATCGTTCTTATTACTTCTTTGTTGATAATCTTTTTTACCCGCAAGGTCCCTAAAACCCTCTCTACGAGAGATGGTTTTTTACTTGTTTCACTCAGCTGGGTCTTTTCCGCCCTTTTGGGTGCTCTGCCTCTCTATCTTTCCGGTATTATCCCAAGTTTTACCGATGCCTGTTTTGAGATTATGTCCGGTTTCACTACTACCGGGGCATCCATCCTGACAAATATTGAAGGCCTGCCAAAATCTATGCTGTTCTGGCGTTCCCTGACACACTGGCTCGGCGGTATGGGTATTGTTGTGCTGGCAGTTGCGGTATTCCCCCTGCTGGGAATTGGCGGCGTTCAGCTTATGAGAGCCGAATCTCCCGGTCCGACACTGGACAAATTGACCCCGAAGATAACCGAAACAGCAAAGATACTCTGGTTTATCTACCTTTCCCTCACGGTAGCGGAAACGCTTCTGCTTATGTGGGGGCGGATGAACTTGTACGACGCGTTGACACATACTTTCGGCACCCTGGCTACAGGGGGGTTTTCTCCAAAAAACAGCAGTGTAGGATATTATAACTCCACCCATGTTGATATTGTCATTACCGTGTTCATGATACTGGCAGGAATGAATTTTGTACTTTTCTACCGGCTGATAACCGGGAATGTGAAAAAGGTCTTCAATAATACGGAGTTAAAAGCATATCTGGGAATATTTTTCGCGGCGATGTTGGTTATAGCGTTTATCCTGTATGGAAGGGAGTATGAAACCTTGGGGAAAAGCCTCAGGTATGCCGCTTTTCAGGCAGCTTCCATCCTTACCACTACGGGATATGTTACCGCCGATTACGCGGGCTGGCCGCAATTTGCCCAGACAGTATTATTCATTCTGATGTTTATCGGCGGATGTTCAGGCTCTACCGGAGGAGGGATCAAGGTAATACGTATTGTTACCTTATTCAAACAGGGGATTCATGAGATGAAAATCCTTTCCCATCCACGGGGCATCTTCAGTTTGAAGTTCAGCGGCGAGGTTCTCAAGAAAGACACGGTATATACCATTACCGGTTTCTTTTTCCTTTACCTATTAATGCTGCTCTGTACAACATTCGTCGTTTCTTCCGGGGGCAACGACATCCTCACATCCTTATCGACCGCGCTGGTAACCGTTGGTAATATCGGCCCCGGCTTTGG
>JAGLYY010000268.1 GCA_023131935.1 Spirochaetales bacterium
TTCTCCTTGGCAAACTGAATCATTTCCGGGTCAACATCGGTTCCAGTAACATTCAAGTTATATTTTCTGGATAGGTATTTACATACATGTCCATTGCCGCATCCCACTTCGAGATAATATTGATTTTCTTTTACATTTACATACGGCAGTAATCTTTGAACGTGTTCAATACCTTGCTTGGCATGTTTTTGGCTAATCATGACTCTTTTTTCGATTTTACTTAGCTTCATTTATTCATCCTCTTTCATATAGTTAAATTCTTGCTTTCTCAAAGGTTTTTATTAGTTTCAAAGGGCTTTGAGTAATTTCACTTAACCCAGCATATACGAAGTTTTCACAATTTACCTTTTAAATTTGGATATTTCCCCTTTTATTTTTTTTTCAACTTACCTCCTGTTAGTAATAGTGTTCCACAACCTATACCTGCTATCAGCTTAATTGCACCAATAATTCGCCATCCCATAGTAGGATCGGGAAGACTGGCTTCAAATTCAGCCTGTCCAAGCTGAAGATCCCAGATACGGGAAAACCAAGGAAACGCGGATTGACCGCTGTCCATTTCAATGCCGCCTAAACCAACAAAGGCAAGTATGCCTATTGCCAAAGCAAGACGCGGAAAATTATAGGGAAAGCCTTTGATTATGCCTTTCAAAAGACATCCTACACATACAAGTAAAAGTACTGTCCATACATGAGAAAGTATCGTGGCTATAGTTCCAGTAGGCACCTTCATGAAAGCGGGGAAACCAATAATAATTGGAAGCAGAATAAGTCCAGCAAAATTCAATAATTCAGCTGTACTGAAGTTAAATTTTCTTTTAAACAAATTAATTAAAATAAGGCCAGCCCCGAAAAGGGAGTAAAGACACCAGATAAGCAATGCAAGGCACCAGACTCGATGTTCCCAGTATTCTTCTCTAATCAGTGAAGCAAAACCTAAAATGATCCAGGTAACAGCACTAATCATTAATGGAATAGAAATAATCCAAGCAGGTAGGGTTTCAACTTTCTCTTTCTTTAATTTTGACGCTTTTTTATAATCTACTAAGGCCCAACGCAGAGTTAAATATCCCAAGATTAACATTATTGGTAAAAGCATCCAATCAAGCCAAAATGTAGTTATTGTAAATGTTGCAGGTTGTTCCATGTGTAGTTTCCTTTTAATATAAAAATAAACTAACTAAATTTTGAAAATCGCGTATTGCGGATATGGAAAGTCCGAGTGTATCGAGGATTTGGGCGAAAGCCGAAACCTCATATCCGCTGTTAGGTAGCATTTTTTATCTTCCATTTTCGAAATTTAATCTCAAATATCCCATTCAAATAGTCGATTTTGACCCTGCCATTTTTCAAAACATCACTACCTAATATACCATCCAATTTCACAAATACCGGAAAGCTCCCTGGCTGCGTTCCTATATCATTAAAATGCAAACCATAACCGTTTAAGATCAATGTTAATTCAGGGATAATTTTTGATTCAATCTTTTCAAGACCACCTGCTGAACCAAGAGTTATATTTTTGATGTGAATATTATTAACATTGATTTTTTTAAGGATATTATCTGTAAGACTGGTTTTTCTTGCTCCAGTATCCAGTCCAAAATTTAGTTTTGTTCCCTCTTGATTTATTAGAGTTACAATAGGATAACCAAGCCAGAAAAAATTACGGTTAGGACTATCAATTTTAATTGGCTTTTTGATTGAAGTTACTTTTTTTCTGTAATCAATCTCAATATCTATATTTTGTATTACATTCCAACCAATAATTCCATCGATCTTCATTATTCTAAACAAGCCGAACAACTTAAATTCCAAATCTTTATTATCAATAATGATGATGGGATGATTCTTTATTAATATCTCTCCTATTCTGAAATCCTCGATAATGGCCGGTTGAGCATCAACCTTTTTATTGGTTCCTGTTCCTGCCTTAATATTTTCTGTGCCTATCGGAAAGATATTACATTCTTCAGCAATATCTGACGCAACTACACTCAATCCAGCTCCGGTATCAATCCAGAATTTTTTCTTATGCCCGTTTATTTCAACTTCAATTACAGGGCAACCAGACAAACTCAATTGCATTGGAATGATGGCTGGCTGGGTAGGAAAGTAATAACTCTCTCTAGGAGATTTACTAAACGCCTCTTCGAGTCTTATGTTATTATTTGTGGTATCATCAACATCTATGGAAAGTTTTATTAGTGCTTCCCACTTCGATTGAAAGAGTAACAAATTACCAAGAATTTCTTTTGAATGCTTTTTTATCAGCGAATCATCCGAAGAAATATAGAGTTTTCTAAATTCATTTTCAGCATCTTCAATATCACCATCAACCGCCAATTTAAGTGCTTCCGCGAAACTCTGTTGATCATCATTTATTTGATGTTCTCTCAAATAACTAAAATCAATATTCTCCATAGCCTCCCAGAAAGTTTCATATTCAACGGTTTTTTGGGCTTCTATCAGAGCTCTTTCATCTATAGTTGTTATTGTAAGTTTTGTTGTAGAAACACAGCTTTGTAGTAAAAACGCTGCCAATGTAACTATTATTAAAAATCTCTTTTTCATAGTGGTATCCTCCTGCTAAACAATAAGTAGACAAAATTTCGCAGAACGTTTTGAGCATATAAGATGTTGCGACAGAAGGGCAAGGGCGTTAGCCCGCAGCGTATATGCTGTATTATATGATGCTGCCCGAAGCCGCCAGTTAAGATCACAGTTTTCAATAAGTTCCAAACTCTGTTATCTGTCATTTTTATTTTTTCTTCTCCGGATAGGTGAAGTAAGATCATTATTTTTTAAAAATAGTCTTGTTTTTTCAATTCGGTAGAATATAACAATTGAAATCAGCATAAGAACCAAAAGAACAGCTGAAAATCCTGCATCACCCCAATCTGGTGAAACACCACCCATCTTGAAACCTCGAAGGCAGGCTACAGGCCAGAGGAAAGGCCAAAGTATCAAGATATTTTTGGTGAATCGAAAAACAATAGCAAAAATTAATCCGAAAATGAAAAGGACTGCTAAACCAAATAAATCATACAATCCATATCCGAGGTGGTACAGGCTAAAGCAAAGACCCGCTAAAATAGCCGCGGGTATAATCCCGAATGCTTCCTCAAACCTAAGCTGAAGCCATCCATAGACGAAAACGACCTCCCATAGGGCATAGATTCCCACGATCAAAGCAGGGATAACCGCCGTACTTATCCCGAAGCTACGATAGTAACCCCAGAGTGTAAAACCTGCCAAGAACACGCCTGCTATCAGGCTTACTATCCAATGTCTTCTAGTAATGCCTAATGTATTAAGACCTTTCTTTCTTACCACCACCATCCAATAGAGTGGTAAGATAACACATACCCCGATTGTTCCTAAAAGATTAAAGATTATAAAGCTCAGCCAGGTTTTCCCAAAGAAGATTAGACTAACAAGATACGCCAAAATCATCATCAAAACTACGCTGAAGGCCGCCATTCCTGTGTTCGTGGAAGGTGACCATAAGAAAAGCCGTTTCAAAATTGTTTTTTTCATTTAATTCTCCTCATTTTTTTTCTGCCGATCTTTATGGACACGCCGTAGGTAATTTGTGAGTATATAGTGCCAAACTGCTTCAATCTTCCGCTCTTCCTTTATAGTCCTTCCTTCGCACGGGATCGTTCTAATATTACAATCCAATAATAACAGAAAGGAGACAGGAAGCAATGATCCGACGTTAAGCGGTCAAATTTAGGGTGCAAACGGTTTAAAGTAAACGGTCGAAGTCGTTGCTGAGCAGTAATAGCATAAGTCCTATCGTACTATGCCTCCACTTTCCTTAACGAGTGAAAGTATCCTGTCAATATCGATCCGGGCCAGTTTTGTAAATTCTACCCGGACATTAATCCCACTGGAACGAGCCGAAGGCTC
>JAGLYY010000269.1 GCA_023131935.1 Spirochaetales bacterium
TGATCTCTCTCATCAGCTCCTCAATCATGCGGTCATTTTCCGTGGAATAGATCTTTATTCCCAACTCCACGGGATCGGTCCAGACCTCCAGAACATCTTCCCAGGTCCATTTCTTCTCAGGATCGATGTACGGGATCCATTCCCTGTACACTACCCTGCCCCATTCTTCAGGGATAAAGAAATCTTCCACATCAAGATCTATTTCAAAGAAAGCTTCTTTCTGAACCGGCTGTTTTCCGGATCCTGTTGTCAGGATAATGAGAAGCATGATAATGATTGCCACAGCAGCGAGTCCCGCAATGAGCAAGATTCCGGCTGATCTGCCTTCCATCAGCTTCATAACCGGGACCTCACGATACCCCGACCTCTTCCTTCTCAAGCCGAACCATGATAACCTTGGAAACCCCCGATTCCTCCATTGTAACGCCAAGCAGAGTTTTTGCACCCGCGACAGTTTTTTTATTGTGAGTAATAACAACAAACTGAGAGTTTTCGCCAAATTCCACGAGCAGGTTTACAAAGCGCGCGACATTTGCCTCGTCAAGAGCCGCGTCTATCTCATCAAGGATACAGAAGGGGGATGGTTTTACCATGTAGGTAGCAAAAAGCATGGCAACTGCTGTCAGGGAACGCTCGCCGCCGGAAAGGAGGGCGATGTTTTCAAGATTCTTGCCTGGAGGCTGGGCATAAATTTCGATGCCGGAGGTAAGGATATTATCCGGGTCTACCAGTTTCAGCTCCCCCCTGCCGCCGCCAAAGAGCCTGCGGAACATGGCATGGAAATTCCGTTTGATCTTTTCGTAGGTTTCGAGGAAGAGTTCGGTGGACTCGGTCTTGATCTGGGTGGTTATCTGTTTTAAATCCTCCCTGCCCCGGATAAGATCTTCAATCTGTCCGGAGAGGAACTCGTACCTTTCCTTGACCTCGATGTATTCCTCCGGAGCCATGAGGTTCACCTGACCGAGGGATTTCAGGTTCTCCTTCAGCTTGCTGAGCTTCTCCTTCATCCCTTTCGCCGGAGTATTAATCTCATAGATCCTGGAATCAAAGTCTGAAAGATCCCGGGAATGTCTATCCTTGAAATTATCATAGATATTGCGGATTTCAGTATTTATCGAGGCAAGGTCTATCTGTACCTTTTCAACCTGGTTCTGTACCTTCCCGAGGTTGTCTATCCGGCTTTTCAGTTTTTTTTCTTTCTGTATCAGGTCTTTATTTTTCCTGGAAATTCCATCTTCAAGCCCGGCAAGTACTTTCTGAAGTATCTTTTCCTTCTGCTCCAGTCCTGACCGGTCCGTTTCCAGGAGCTTCACCTGTTTTCCGATTTCTTTAATCCTTGTACTGAAAGTGATAATATCCAGACGGTTTTCCTCAAGATGGCTCTGCTGCCCCTCAATATCCCGCTGAAGAAGCCCAAGGGCTTCCTCAACACCTGAACGCTGAGTTTTCATTCTTACCCTGTTGACCCGCAGATCTTCGAGGGTTTTTCGGTATCCATCTATCCGTTTCGTAAGACCCCGGTTTTCTTCCTGCAGAGTGGAAATCCTGTCCCTTCTTTCGGTTATGCCGCTCCTGCTCTCCTCAACTCTGCTGTCAATTTCCCGTTTCCGGGTGATGATTCCCTCGGGAGCAAGAAATTCATCAAGAAAAGCGGGCGTTGTTTTCCGGTAAGACTCAAAAAGGGAGGAAAGGTCCTCAGCGGTGCCGCGCCCATCCCGCATCGCCAGAAGGGAGTTTTCCAGCGCTTTCCTGGTTTCCGAAGTATCCCGGATTTCCGACGCCAGAATATCCTCGAGGAGGCTTATCTTTCCCTCGATGTGGATCAGCAGCTTCTTTAAAGCCCCTTTAATCTTTTCCTCGGCGTTTTTTCGTTCCTGATAGGAGTAACCTGTCTCTTTCAACCCCTGATCGAGCTGATTAACAATAACGTCTGTAAGATTTCGAAGATCATTCTGGAGATCCACGGCTTTTTTATCAAGATCTTTAATCTCAGTCTCATTTTCCCTGATCTGCTTTTCATTTTCATCAATCCGGGACGCCGCTCTTTCTATATTCTCTTCGAATGAGGTGATATTCCGCTCAACTTCTCCCAGATGCTCAGTGAACTCAAGAAGGGCCTTCTTTTTTTCTTTTATCTGAGTGGTCAGAGATTCGATCTTTTCACTGAGAGCCTTCTCTTTCGCCTGTGCGTTGCTAATTTGCCGCTCCAGTTCGGTGCCCCGTTCTCCAAGGATGATAATCTGACTGGCCTTATTATTCTTTTCCAGATCGATTCCATAGAGGGTTTTCTGTGTTTCTATGAGTTTCGATTCCATCGAATTAACAATATCAAGGTTCTCCTCCAGGGATTCGTTGATACCATCGATCAGAGATTTAAGAGCATCCCGCTCCTCTTTTCTCTTCACGAGTTTTTCCTCTTTTTCCCGCTGATCTTCCAGAAAGCTCTTGAGTTTCAAGAGCTGGATATTCAGTTCCAGTTCGAAAGATTCTTCCCGGTATCTCCTGTAGAGGCTTGTCTTTTCCGATTGGGCTTTAAGGGTGTTGTGGGAACGTTTAACTTCCGACAGGATGCTCTCGACCTGCCGCATATTCTCTTCCATAAGGGCCAGTTTTCGTTCCGCTTCCGCCCCTTTCATTTTATACTTCGTAATTCCAGCGGCTTCTTCGAAAATATACCGCCTTTCTTCAGGTTTACTGGAGAGAATCCGGTCGATCTTGCCCTGCTCCATGATTGAGTAGGAAGATTTCCCGACGCCGGTATCAAAGAATACTTCACGCACTTCCTTCAATCTGACCGGGGTATTGTTAATGAAGTATTCACTCTCCCCTGAGCGGTACAGTCTCCGCTTAATCGATATCTCAGGGACATCCAGGGGAAGAATCCCCTCATCATTGGAAAGAGCAAGTTGAACTTCAGCAACATTCAGGGCTTTCCGTCCCTCAGTCCCATTGAAGATAACATCTTCCATCCGTTCAGCCCGGAGTGTCTTTGTTGATTGTTCCCCGAGGACCCACTTGATAGCGTCGACAATATTACTTTTCCCGCACCCGTTTGGTCCTAAGAGGGCGGAAATACCATCTGTGAAATCTATTCTGGTTCTATCGGCAAAAGATTTGAATCCGAAAAGTTCAATGCTTTTTAAAAACACGGTTTCTCCCAGTTTTCCATTGTTATGATAAGTAGCTTTTCTACTCTCTATCTAACACCATGAGTCCCTACCGGTCAAGGTTTCATGGGCCTCATCCGTATGCCTCTTGCTCAATAAAGGCTATCATGGATACACTGCGGGAATATGGAACTGATATGTGGTATAGATGAGGCAGGCCGGGGGCCTCTTGCCGGCCCGGTAACCGCCGCGGCAGTCATTCTTCCGGAACGATTTCCCCTGACGATCCTCCGGGACTCGAAGCAGATGTCCGTGAAACAACGGGATGAGGTCTTACCAATCATCATGGAAAAAGCAATTGCCTGGGGCGTCGGGTGGGTCTGGCCTGAAGAAATCGACAGAATGAATATTCACATCGCGGCCCTGGAGGCAATGCTCAGATCATATCATGAAATGGGTGTATTGGCTTCCCGGGTACTCGTCGACGGCCGATTTGTTCCTCCGGGAATGGAAAACTGTGAAGCTATCGTAAAGGGGGACCGGAAGATCCCTGAAATCCAGGCAGCTTCGATTATCGCGAAAACCCTCCGGGACCGCTGGATGATCCGCTATTCCTGGATAGAACCGGACTGGCTCTTCGATCAGCATAAGGGATATCCGACAATAGAACACCGGCGCCGATGTTTACGGTATGGCTTGTCCCCCATTCACCGAAAAAGTTTCAGGATTTCTCTGCCTCATCCAGCATAAAGTTAACGGCCTTGTTGAATTCCGCAAGGAAATCCTTCAAATCCTCATCAAATACGATAATACTATGGCGTTCAAAGGAAGATTCGCCATGTTTCTTGCTTTCAACAATGTTTAAAAAAAGGTCACCTGTGCGGTTTTCCTTAACGTTGAAAAAGTACGTCCGCTTCCCGATTGTAATTCTTGAGGAGAATACCTCACCCCGTATACCCATATCCTTTCATTCTCCTATTAGAAGTGATGACAGCATAGTACTCTATCAGTAATGATTTGACAATCGACCGGAGAAAACTCAGTGAAAATTGTTTAAGACTCTCCAATATCGGGAAGACACGAAGGTGCTATGGCATTTTGTTTTACACGAATAAGAATTTTTGCCACAGAGATCACAGAGGAAGAATGGAGGGGGGGGGGAGGGAAAGAAGAAGAAGAGCTCGCGCCTATATGCCCTGCATGTTCGCTACATGCAGGCTAAGGCGCCAAGGCGCAAAGGGGTGAGGATAGGGGAAGATACTTCTTGAACTACATTTAGATATTTTCGAGTGTTTTGCGCTGTTTTCCTTTCCGGTTCCAAAGTACTTCAAAAAAAAGCGTATTGACATACAACTTTAGCGGTTTATAATTTGATGAGAACGCGGATTGTTGTTTTATAAGATGCGTGTTCATCCCCAAAAAGAAGGAGATAGTGTATGGCAAAAAACGATTCTACCCATCCCCTCACAAAAGCTGATCTATCCGAAGCGAAGGATCTCGATCGGCGGTTCACCGAGGCTCTTCGCCGGAAAGACCTGGACGCCGCGATGGCCTGTTTCTGGAATGACCCGGACCTGGTCGTAGTGCTTAATGGCAAGGTTCATCGCGGTCCCGATGCCGTGCGTGCCTCGATCAAAGAGATGTTCGATCAGAACGAATCAATCAGGGTGGAGGTCGACGAAGTCACTCATCTCCCGTCAGGTGATGGAGTCATAGGGGTCGGCACCGCAACATTCGACCTGAAGCCTTCGGGCAGCTCAAGCCAGCTAATGGTCGAGCGATGGTCGGATCTCCGCAGGAAGATCGACGGGCGCTGGGTCTATGTGCACGACCACACCACGGTCTTGCCCAAGTAGGAGCAGGCCACGGGAATCAGCGATGCGGCCGGGGCTCACTCGTCCATTAGGGCGTAGGCAACGACTTGCTCGGGGGTCATGGTCTGCCCGATCTTCCATTCCGCTGCCCCGACCTCGTCATCGAGACCAAGCTCCTCGGCGAAATGGGGATCGTATCGGCTGTTGGGATTGAGGATTGACTCTGAAAAAGCCCCAAGACGAACGGCGCGTTTATTCCGGCCTTCGCGCCTCGCCACACTGTAAAGACCACCTATGAACCAGGCGAGATACCCCCTGGCGCCGAGGTCCATGGCCAGGCGCAGACCTTCCGTGAACAGTTCCTTCGCCTTGCCGATCTGCCCGAGACCCAGGTATACATCTGCGAGGCAGTTGATGTTGTCGAAAATCGACCAGCTGTCGTCGATCTCGCGGGCGATGCGTAGCGAATCGAGATACCACGGCTCAGCTGCTTCAAACTCCCCGATCCAACCAAAGACATTCCCCATGCCGTGCAGCGCCTGAGAAAGGAGGAAGGGATCCCCTGTCTTCCGCGCGAGGGTGATCGCCTCCTCGAGTGCGGCCCGCCTGGAGGGCAAGTCTTTGTCCTGCCGACGCAGATGCGAGTAGGCAACCTTGAGGCACCAGGCGATCGTCCAGGGATCTTCCGTTTCGCGGGCGATTGCTACGCTCTCGTCCGCGATTGCCCAGCTGTCTTCGCCCTCGACATCGCCTTTCCATCCCAGCCACACTTTCGAGAGAGCAATGCCCCGCTGGTTGTCCGCTTCGCGCCAGAGCCTGAGACTCTCCCTGAAGAAGTGCTTGCCTTCCGGATTTCCCCAGAAAGCACTGCCGACACAGAGTTTCAACCAACCGAGGAAATACGCTGCCTTCGCTCTGGGACCTGGAAGCCCGACTTCGCAGGTATCGGCACGGAACAGTTCCAGCCAGTGCTGTCCTTCCGAAAAGCGGGCTCTCCGGAACCAGAACCATCCCAGCGCGCCGGCAAGGCGAAGTCCGTCCACCAGATCTCGCCGGTCGTACAGCCAGGTAAGCGCTGCCCGGATGTTGTCGTACTCTTCCTCGATCCGGTCGAACCACCGCATCTGGTCGGGACCGTACAGCTCGGGTTCCGCCTGCTCAGCGAATCGGAGGAAATATGCTGCAAATCGCGTCTCTATTGCGTCGAGATCACCGCTTTCCTCGAGTTGCTCCCGGGCATATTCACGTATCGTTTCCAGCATTCGAAACCGGGATTCCCCGTTACATTCCACCAGCCTGAGGAGGCTCTTCTCTGCCAGCGAGGAAAGGTTCGAAAAGACATCCGGATCTTTCCCTGCCATGCGGCACACCGCCTC
>JAGLYY010000027.1 GCA_023131935.1 Spirochaetales bacterium
CTTGGTGATGGGGATGAGATAGGACCTCTCCTCAGTGAAGTTCTGAGAGGATTTATTAATTCTCCCGGGTGGGAACGGATGGTGGGTTTCACCATAAACCGCATCATGGATTCTTTCGGAGAGAAGAAACTGGCAGATCTCCTGCCGGAAGATAGCGATCCCGGCGAGCTCGTCGGGAAGCTGATCTCCCGGATTTTGTCTGAAGATTCCCGGAATCGGGTTCTTGAGTGGCTCGATGAGATAATCCATTTCCATGTTTCCCGGAATACCCCTATCGGAGAACTTCTTTCAGCGGAAGACGCGGAAGAGGTCGTGGCTTTTCTTGATGGGGCATATCCCAAATTTTCAAGTCTTCTTATAACCTGGCTTAATGCCCCCGATGCCCGACAGGAACTGGAGATTCGGGGTGTTCATCTTTTAAGAATTATTATTGGCAAACTTACAAGCCTTCAAAAATTCCTCCTCACGGCCGGCCAATACGATAAAACCCTTATGGATAACATGCCGGAGATTGTTTCCGATGCACTTACAGCCCTGGACGATGGGCTTAAGGACCCGAAAAATCAAAAACGGGTAAGAGAGAGTATTGACAAATGGATAGGGTTAGTCAGGCAGGTTGGTGTACGGGATATCTGTTTACGTTTCGGCATCCTCCCTCAGAGGGAGGTCCACCACCTTGCCCGGAAAGTCCTGGAAGCCTTTCTAAAATTGAGCCAATCCAGCCGTTTCCGGGACAGATTGTCAAACCTCATGCCCCGGCTTAAGGAGAAAAGTATTTTTGAGCTGCTAACCGATTTACTTGGACAGGATAAACAGGGGGTGCGGGATAAAGTAACGGGCTTTGTAGTACCCCTTTCCAGGAATATTATCCTGAAGCCGGAAACCAGCGCCGGCACTTTCGCCAGAGATTTTTTTGGGGAATTCCGGGAGGTAAACATCAGGGAGATCACCGGTCTGCAGGATGGGTTGAAGCAGAGGATAGATGAAGCTGTCACACAGAAGGTCCTTGCTCTCTTTAAGACCCGGATTACCGGTATCCTTGAGAGTCTGGATATTCAGACGCTGGTTACTGATAAAGTGAATAGTCTGGATGTCGCCCAGGTGGAAGATTTATTGATGTATGTCATAAAAAAACATCTTAAATGGATAAATGTCTTCGGTGCCCTCCTGGGGTCCCTGATTGGAGCACTGCAGGTAATAACAAATTATTTTCTTTGAAATTTGACTACGCCTCCGGTGAATAATACAATTCATCTGACAGGAGCAATTCTCATTTTGATGTTGATAATAAATAAAACCGGATCGAATCAAAGCAAAATGAGACATTGCCAAATCACTTGGCCTGATTTATTGCCGGTTTATAGCGAAACCTTCGATTCTATCGGAGGTTTCTGCGGGAACCGGGCGAAGCAGGTTAGTCAGAGGGGTTAAAATGAGAACAGCTGATCTGACAGGACTTTATGAAAACAATTGATGTAGTGATAATTGATAACAACCCGGAAATTCCGGCGACCCTGGAAAATATCCTGGGTCCCGAAGGGTTTTCTGTTCACCTGATCCAAACAGCAGATAGAGCAATCGATCTTATCGAATCCATCCATCCTCAAATACTCATTATGGGGATGTGGGGGGACGTTAGTTCCAGGAATGAGCTCATCGAAGATTTAAGGAAAGGACCCTCAGGGAGTTCTCTTCAAATTATTTTCCTGGCAAAATCGGAAGAGGAAATAAGCGGTACCATCAACATTGGCGGGGATGATTTCATAACCTGGCCGGTCAAACCGGTGGAATTTATTGCAAGGGTAAGAGCTGCCAAAAAACGCTGCAAGAAATATGTCTCCCTTTTTCAGGAACTGGATTTCTTCAGGGAGGCTGTGAAACATGAGGAGGCGGTATCCGCCCAGGTACTCGATCAGAAGCTCCATCTGCGAAAGGCTTTCCAGCGTATTGATCATGTAAACCGGGAACTTGAAGAATCAAACAAGCAGTTAGAGGAAATAGTGAAATATGACTTGCTCTCGGGGCTGTTAAACCGGCTTACCCTTTTTTCAATGATGGAGATGGAAATTGAACGGTCGGTCCGAACAGATTCTCCCCTTGCGGGCATCATGATTGATATTGATAATTTTAAAGTGGTAAATGATACCTACGGCCATTTTACAGGTGACCAGGTGATTAGATTATTCGGCGGGGCTTTAAAAAGCTCTTTAAGAAAATATGATCATGCCGGACGGTATGGAGGGGAGGAGTTTTTCATTATCCTTCCGGATACTCAGATAAATCAGGCCAGCAGGATAGCGGAAAGGTTCCGCAGAAAAATCGCGGACTTACCATTTGAAGCTGATGGTATTTCTATAAAAGTGACCGCCTCCCTGGGCATTTCTCCGTTCAGGCCGGGTGAGTCGCGGGGATCCTGGATCCAACGGACCGACAGGGCACTCTACCAGTCAAAAAAAACAGGGAGAAACCGGGTATCAATTCTCTGATATCGAGGATATCTGATTGACAAACCAGCCCCTGAGGGCAATAAGTCTGTTGAAAAAAGAATTCTTCACCTTCTTCCGGATAATGGGCAGGTTAAGAGCATCAACAACACTTGCACCGTAAAAAAGAAACCCCTTTTCCAGGGGAATAGCAATGATATGCATCTGCATCCCATACTCTTTCACCACAGGAATAAAACCGTATCGAAGGGGAGTAACATTCTCCATTACGAGGGCGATTGTCCCTTCTCCATGGCAGTAACCAAGATGATAATAGTTAGTCCCAAAGGTTTTATCCTTCTGTCTGGAATAGAGGGACTCCATCGGGGGAATTTCAGGTCGTGATGAGTCGGGGATTGGATTTCGGTCTTCCAGTGAATCAATCCGGGTGGATTCTTCGAAGAATATTCGCATCCGTCCCCGGGAGGCGGAGTAATATTCAATACCCGCAAGGCTGCTGATTCTCCTAAGGAGGTTATAAACTAAAAGATCATCAGGACGATTACCCCCAGGGTAGGGGATAAAACTAACAAACTCAATGGCGTAAGAGTAATCTACCTCTTCTATCCTGCCTATGATAGTATCTGTAAGAGGAGTGCGTGGGAGCAGGGAAAATCCCTCTTCCACTGTTATTCCATCCCCCGTGAGAAAGTGGGAGAGGTCCCCCTCGACACGGCAGCGAGCTGCCAGATCCTCAGGTTCAGGATGGATAAAATCCTCTGACCGAAGAGTTTGGGGAAATAGAGTAAAAAGAAAAAGAATCATCATTGAAAAGGTAAGTTGCCTCATGATATTCTACGATACAACGTTGTATTTCGGAAAACAAGGGTTTTGATATGAATTCGGTTGCCTTTACAGGCGGCGGATCTGGAGGGCATGTGTATCCAGGTCTCGCGGTACTCAGAAAATTACAAACAATAATGGGCGGGAATACTCCGGAAGTGTTCTGGATTGGGGCAAAAAAGGGGATCGAACGGGAGATCGTGGAAAAAGAGGGAGTCCCTTTTTACCGTATCCCCGCCGGGAAACTCCGGCGGTATTTTTCTTTCAGGAATTTTTTCGACCTTTTCAAGGTTATAGGTGGAATTTTCGGGGCATTTTTCATCCTGCTTCAAAAACATCCACAACTTCTTTTTTCAAAGGGTGGATTCGTCAGTGTCCCTCCGGTTATTGCCGCCAGACTCCTTAAAATCCCTGTTATTACCCACGAATCAGATTTTGATCCCGGTTTGGCCACCAGGATAAATAGCAGATTTGCTTCAAAAATCTGTCTCGCCTACGAGGAATCACAGAGCTTTTTCGGAAAAGTCAATCGGGATAAAATAGAGGTAACCGGCAACCCTGTCCGGGAGGAGATGTATACCGCGGATCCCGCGAAAGGGAGGGAAAGGTTCTCGATTCCCGCGGGAAAACCTCTTATTCTTGTAATCGGAGGCAGTCTTGGGGCCAGTCAGATTAATGGGCTTATCCGCGGCTGTCTGCCTGATCTTCTCGATAAAGCTGTGATTGTCCATCAGACAGGTTCAACCGATTATATTGAATCAGAAGATGATAATTATCGGGTTTATCCCTATATCCATGAAGGGCTTGCCGATCTTATGGCGGCAGCTGATATCATCGTAATCAGGGCAGGAGCGGGTCTTCTCTGGGAAATAGCGACTCTGGGGAAAGCCGCTATTCTGATTCCCCTTGGGAAAGAAAGCTCCCGTGGAGATCAGTTAAGAAACGCTCACTTTTTTGAAAAAGCCGGAGCCGCAAAGGTCCTTTCCGGAAAGCAGGTCACTTCGGAAAACCTGCGGGCCCTGTTGAAAGAACTTCTCAATGAGAAGAAGGAACGAAAAATCCTGGGAGCTGCCGCTTCCGAATTGGGGGAAAAAAATGGGGCCCTGCAAATCGCGGAGATACTGAAAAAGCAGCTGGAGAAAATAGAATGATTCTCTCCATCCTCGATATTATTTTCATAATTATCCTGTTAATCACCTCGATACGCTGTACTTTTCGTGGTTTCGTTACCGAGGTTCTCTCCTTTGCTGCGGTCATTATGGGGGTAATCGTTGCTGTTTTACTTACTCCCATGGTAACGGTGTGGATTGAGAAGTTTGCCGGGCAGGTGATGTGGAGCAACATCGCGGCCTTTCTAATCATTTTTCTTGTGGTATACCTTGTGGTGAAAATCTTTGAAGGGGCTTTGTACCGGTTGTTGGAAAGAATTAACCTTGACAACCTTGATCGGGCCCTCGGATTCTTTCTCGGTCTTCTTGAAGGAATAATTCTCATTGTCCTCATTGTATTTATCCTTTCAATTCAGCCTTTTTTTGATCCTTCCATCGTGATGGAGGACAGCAAATTCTCCGCTTTAATATTGAAAATTTTACCATCAGCCGCGGAAACAATTGGAAGGAGGTTACAGGAAGCCGATGTTTGAGAATATCGTTGGCCATACATCAACTATTCAGAGTTTAAAGAACGATTTGTCAGAAGGAAAATTACCCGGAGCTCTTCTCTTTTTTGGCCCCCGATATGCGGGAAAGCTTACTGCCGCTCTTGAGCTCGCAAGAGCTCTCACCTGTGAAGAAGGTCTTGCCGATTGGAATTGCGGCTGCAATTCATGCAAAAAACAACGTGCCCTTATCCATCCCGATATTCTGCTTCTTGGTTCAAGATATTTCCTTGAGGAGATTAAGGCATGCGCGAGGGTCCTTGAGAAGCACCAGGCAGTGTTTTCTCAGTACCTCTTTACCCGGGCTGTTCATAAACTCACAAGCCGTTTTGATACCAGACTGTGGGAACCATCAGATCCGAAATTGAAGAAGGTCCAGGGGTTCCTAGAAGCTATTGAGGAAAATCTGGAACCAATTCAGCCGGGACAGGAACTTCCTTCGGCAAAACTTTTTTCCCGGGGAGTAGAAAAGATTGTAAATAATTGTGAAAAAATTGTTTCTTTCATGGCAAGTGATAACATTCCCATTACCCAAATCCGGAAAGCCACCTGGTGGGCTCATACAACATCACCAGGAAAGAATAAAGTGATAATAATCGAATCAGCTGACCGAATGCATGAAGGGTCCCGTAATGCTCTCCTGAAAATACTCGAAGAGCCGCCCAGGGGAGTCTATTTCATTCTCCTTTCCACGAGAAGAGGGGGCATCATCCCAACAATTCTTTCCCGGGTGAGGCCTTACCATTTTCCTGAAAGAAACCTGGAAGAATCCGCGCAGGTTCTTTCAAGGATCTTCCGGGAGGAGGGTGATGGATACCGCCGGCTTCGGGATTTTTTCCACCATGGTAATATTCCGATTAAGGAAATCCGGGCCATGGCGGTAACTTTTCTCGAGGAGGTTCAGAAGGGGAATACTTGCAGCGGCCTGGAAACGCTGGGTGGAAAAGAGCTTTTCACCCCATTCCTTGAGGAGCTGACCGGGGTGATCAAGGAGAAATTGAGGGAACCCCTGTCACTCCCGATGATTGACAGGTTGGATCGATGGAACCGTCTCATTCGACA
>JAGLYY010000270.1 GCA_023131935.1 Spirochaetales bacterium
GCGGGTTACTCAATAGTTCGACGCTTGAAATGATTACCTATCTTACAGAAATAGATAGAAGATTTTGTCCTCATATAGCCATCGATATGGGTTACTCTCGTGATAAGGCTTCTTGTGGTATAATGCATGCGGGCATTAAGGAGCCTACAACGTTAACATTCGGGGCCACGATAAAGGAAGTCGCCAGATTAGTGGAGCAAATTGGCACATGTGTACTAATTCTCGAGGCCGTTCTTTCAACTTACCATGATGAACGCGGAAATCCCGACATTCGAGGTGCTTTTGAGAAAGGCAGAGGTTGGTATCACGGGCCGGGAGTTGCCACATACGCAGCAGCAATTCGATTTTTACGAATGTTAAGCCAAATGATAGAATAGCAGTCGTTCTCTTTCGTCAGCTTTTGGCAATCTTCGCGTCCGAAGGACTGTTGGTATAACGATGACGAGGAAAATTGATGATAAGATCAAATGAGAAATGGTTTGACTTGTACATTCATTGGATGTACAATTAATATGTGAAATACGATTGGGACCCTGAGAAGAATGAATGGCTTAAAAAGGAAAGAAAAATATCTTTTGAGGAAATTATTTTTCACTTATCCAAAGGCCATGTCTGGAGAACCGCCGATCATCCGGACAAAGCGAATTATCCCAATCAGAAGATATATTTTGTCGTTGTTGAGGATTATGTGTATTTGGTACCACATGTTATTGAAAAAGACTATACATTCTTGAAAACGATTATACCAAGCAGAAAAGCGACTAAGATGTTCAGGAAAGAAAAGGAGGAAAAGTATGAAATATAGTGAAGAAGATAAATGCATCCTTGATTCACTTGAAAGTGGAAAGATGAAACTTTCAAAACCTTCACTCAAGGAAATACAGGCGATAAAAGATGCCGCTATCAACACGTTCAAGAAGGACAAACGTATTACTATTCGTCTTTACGACCATGATTTCAACGGCATTCAGAAAAAAGCCATGAAAATGGGAATTCCTTATCAAACACTAATTTCAGGAATTATTCATCGTTACATAGAAGGTGAATTAATATCAAAAACAGGATAACAAGGCGCTTTACTGGAATTTCACTCCGTTAAATCCAGTGAGCTTATTCAAAAGTCTATCCATTATAGAGATCAAGTATCACTGAAAGGAGAATCAATAGCAATGGAATAATATATTGAAGGAAAAGGAATAAGAAACATTCAGGAAAAATCCCGATGCAAAATCACAGTCATGCGGAAATTATTTCATGAAGATTTATATCGACAATATCCCTATGGTCATGCGAGTAGCTGTGGGGTCTTCGAAGAAGGACAAGAATTTATAACGTCAAGTCGATGGGCTCCTCCTGAAGGGTTCTGTGAATGGGCCTGGGCCGACCTTCGACCGATGATCCATGCTGTTCACGCCGGAAGTACGACGACCATGGTTTCATGCTGTACGGATGGTTTGAGGCCAGTGTTATTCAAAATCGAACGTATCGAGAGTGAGTAAGGTTATCAGTTACCGATGAGTTGCAACTACACTCTCAACTTACTTCAAGTGTATATTGTCGGGGCAAAGACAAAAGGTTGGTATTGTATAAGCCTGATGCTTACCGCGTCTTTAGCAGCAGGATGTTAACCAAAAAGATGACCCGGTTCCTTTTTAGGCGGGAAAGCTCGAGTGCAAAGTCGGTATCGCCCGTGCTTTCAAACTCTTCCGCGTTTAATTTTTCCTTTCCTTTTTGTTCGAGCCTGAGTTCCATCGTGTTTACAGATGCACCGAGTTTCGACCGGAGGGAAATGAAAAATGACAGAATTCTATCCACGGATGAGAGCAGATAATAACGCGGGCTTTTAAACCATTCCGTAATGGTTTCATCATCAAAGAGCCCCATGAACAGGGGTTTTGTATTAAACTCCGCCCTCTGAAGGCTCTTTAGTATGGAATCATAGTGGTGGTCTATCTCTGTTTTTATGATGTCCTGTGCCATGGGGCCTATGATACTGTTGGACATCATGATGATGAGTTCGCGGATACGCTGAAGTGAATCTATCATTCCCGACAGGTAGCCTTCCTTAGTCTGGTAATAAGAGATAAGATCCTGCATATTTCTCATGGATACCGCAAGGGACCGGATATGGCCCTCGAGCCGCTCGAATATTGCAGTAGACGCAGGGTCGTCTGTAAGCAGGATCTCTCCTCCGGAAAGCCGTTCTATGCTCTTTTGGATTTCCATGTCTGTTTGAGACAAGATCCGGTTTAGATAATCGAGGGACGAGGTAGTCTGCCCAAATACCGGCAAAGAGTAAGAGCAGCATAAGCAGAAAAAGAAAATGAAAGTGCGGGGAAGGAATCTTTTCATCTCTAAGTACAATATACGGGTATCCGTACAGACTATGCACCTTTTTTTTTACAATTCCGCACG
>JAGLYY010000271.1 GCA_023131935.1 Spirochaetales bacterium
CAAACCTCCTTGCTACAGTGATTCCTCAGATTATTGGAAGTCGCTAATATATCAAGGAACATGGCAATCGACCCAATCCTGGATGTTGCATGTCCGGCTTTCTGCACTGAAAGCCATAACGGAGAATTGAAACGGGTTTATTATTTATCAGGTGCCCCAAAGATTATGGTTACTCAAGTGATCCTCCATGAGTATCCTTGTAATACCTTTAGAAGGCAGTTTAGTTCTAGTGAATGCCTGTTAAAACCCTATAATAATTCAGACCCATAAGCTTTGGGGCACTCTAAAAGATAAAGCCTTTAAGCGTCGGTTTCCCGGATCGGGGAACTGGCGCTCTTTCGTATGCCGGAGTATGATAAACGGGAAAAGAACGGGAGGAAAAAATGAACCTTCTTGTTGTGGAAGATGAAAAACGGTTGAATACCATGATCCGCGATTACTTTTCCTCCCTTGGTTACAGTACTTCCGGTGCCTATGAGGGAAAGGAAGCGCTTCGTCTCCTTTCTGAATCTGATTTCGACCTTATAATCCTTGATCTGATGCTTCCCGGGATGGACGGATTTGATGTCATCAGAAGAATAAGGGGAACTTCCGGGATACCCATCATCATGCTTACTGCACGGTCCGGGGAAAGCGACAAGCTTATGGGTCTTGAGCTGGGAGCTGATGATTATATTACCAAACCCTTCAGCATGAAAGAACTTGCCGCACGGGTCCGCGCTGTCCTTCGGAGAGCCGGGAGAGAGGCCCAACAACAAAAACCGGCCGATCTCCTTCGTCATCGTGATCTGGAAATGGATATGGAACGGAGGAAATTTCTTCGAAATGGTATAGAAATCCATTTGACGAGCCTTCAGTTTGATATGATGAAACTTCTCATCTCATATCCCGGCAGGGTTTTTACCCGATGGGAACTTCTTGACGCCGCACAGGAGGGGGCATACGAGGGATATGATAGAACAGTGGATGTACATATCAAGAATATCCGGAAGGTCCTGGAACCCGATCCATCAAAGCCCCGATATATTGAAACGGTACGGGGGGTAGGATACCGGCTTGGCGAGGGGGATTAGGGTGAAGGTGCCGGTTTGGGTAAAGATCGCCCTGGTTTTCTCAATTCTGATTCTGGCAGGGTCGATCATTACGATTCTTATGATTAACCGTTTCGCGGACCTTCACTTTTCCCGTCATATACGGAAAGAGGATCTGAATCGGGCAAATCGCTTTGCACCCTATCTTGCTGAATACTATCTGGAAACCGGAGGATGGGAGGGGATAAACCTCACTTTGCCCCAGGCAAGAAATCTCTCTGATCATCGGGGCTCCAGGATGATGAGGAGTCCGATGATGGGTATGATGGGATCCGTATTTCAAGTGATTTTGACCGACCCGGATGGAACGATCCTGGCAGGTACGGATGGACCATATCCTCCGGGCAGCAGGATAGCCGGGACCTTGAATCTGGGGGTGCCTGTTCAATCGGCTGGAATTACCGTAGGGTTACTCTTTATAGGATCCATGATAAATGGCGGATATGGGCCGGAAGAGGTTATGTTTCTCCGGACTTTACGGATGAGCGTTTTTGGTTCCACCCTGGTCATTTTCTTATGCGCCCTGCTCTTTGGCGGGATATTTGTTTACAAGGTCACCTCTCCTGTGAGAGCCATTACCCGTGGAGCATCCTCTATTGCCGGTGGAAACCTGAGGACCCGGGTGCCCTTGAAGGGGCATGATGATTTTACCGATCTGAGCATAAGCTTCAACACCATGGCGGAATCTCTGGAAAGGAATGAGGAAATCCGCAAACGTCTGATCGCTGATTCCGCCCATGAACTTCGAACTCCCGTAAGTCTGCTTCAGGCCAATATCGAACTCATGCTCGACGGGATTTATCCCATCAACAGGGAACAAATTGAACTTAT
>JAGLYY010000272.1 GCA_023131935.1 Spirochaetales bacterium
AATGGAGAGAATATCCTTGAGGCGGATGACGCTCGAATTCGTAAGATCAGGGGAAATGATATAGCGATGATCTTCCAGGAGCCGATGACCTCTCTCAACCCCATCTATACGGTGGGCAACCAGATATCGGAAGCTCTGACGCTTCATAAGGGGATGTCAAAGAAGGAAGCCAGGAAAGAGAGCATACGGCTTATTGATATGGTAGGAATCTCAGATCCCGAAGAGAGGGTTGATGAGTATCCTTTCCAGCTTTCAGGAGGCTTGAGACAACGGGTGATGATCGCTATGTCCATGGCATGTGATCCCCAGGTGTTGATAGCCGATGAACCTACCACCGCGCTCGACGTAACGATTCAAGCACAGATACTGCGGCTGATGGGCGAGCTTAAGGAAAAACATGATACTTCGATTATTTTCATCACCCACGATCTGGCTGTTATCGCCGGATTCACCGACAGGGTCATAGTAATGTATGCCGGCGTTGTGGTGGAATCCACATCGGTTCGGAATATCTTTAAAAAGCCGGTGCACCCGTATACTCAAGGTTTACTCTCTTCCATTCCTGTTCTGGGAGAGGTAAAACGGACTGAGGATGGGAAGAGGTGCCTCCTTTCAGCAATACCGGGAAGCCTTCCGGACCACCGGAAGTTCCCGAAGGGCTGCCGGTTTGCTCCCCGTTGCGAAAAGGTCATGCCGAAGTGTCACGAATCGGAGCCTGCGATCACGCACCTCTCTGGTGATCATTTGGTCCGATGCTTTCTTTTCAGCGGCGAAGAACGAAAGGTCGATTTCATCATGCCGGAGATTCGGAAAAAAGGGAAAAAGAAGGAAGAAGCCCTGAAAACAGGGGGTAAGAAATGAGCGAACAATTATTGAAGGTCCACAACCTGAAAAAGATTTTTCCGGTCAAGGCAAGTGCTTTTTCTATCCAGAAACTTATGCTGAAGGCGGTCGACGGAGTATCCCTCGATCTGTTTAAAGGGGAAACCCTGGGACTTGTCGGTGAATCCGGGTGCGGTAAGACCACGATTGGCAGGACCATTATGCGGATTTATGAAGCCGATGGCGGCAGGGTGTTTCTCGACCCCGAAGAAAAGGTGGTTCAGGAAATATTGGCAATGGACGAGGAAAGGGAAAAAGATATTGCTGAATTGCAGAGGCTAAAGGGGGAAAAGGACCCTGAAAAGCGGGGAAAAATCAAGGAATTGCCAAAAAAGATCCGGACACTGAAAACCCAGGCGGATTCCCTCGCATCACAAACCGACATCCAATGCATGCCGCGGGACCTCCTGAAAAAGAATAGAAGCCGTTTTCAGATGGTGTTTCAGGATCCCTGGGCATCATTAAATCCGCGGATGCTTGTTAAGGACCTGATTTCCGAAGGGCCGCGGGAGTTCAAGACTCACAGTTCACATGAGCTTGATTCGCTTGTGTATAACCTTCTGGATAAAGTCGGTCTCCCCAATACCGCCGCGGGAAGGTATCCTCACGAGTTTTCCGGGGGACAGCGCCAGAGAATAGGCATTGCCCGGGCCCTCGCGGTAAATCCCTCTCTCATCGTCTGCGATGAACCGGTATCCGCCCTTGACGTATCGATTCAGGCACAGGTGTTAAATCTCCTGATCTCTCTTCAGGATGATTTTGACCTTACTTACATCTTCATAGCCCATGATCTCTCGGTGGTGCAGTATATCTCGGATAGAGTCGCGGTTATGTACCTTGGAAAGATAGTGGAGATTGCGAATGCTGCTACCCTCTATTCCGCGCCAAAACATCCTTACACCATTTCTTTGCTTTCTTCAGTGCCCGTGGCCGATCCTGATGTGCCGTTCGCCGGGGATATCCTGGAGGGAGATGTTCCGAGTCCGGTTAATCCGCCGTCCGGATGTAGTTTTCATCCGAGATGCACCCGGAAGATCGACATCTGCGACAAGGTTACACCGGAACTGAAAGAGATGGACGGGCATTTATGTGCCTGCCATAATCCCGGTAAAAATTGATGATCCCCATACGCTCACGCTTCAGGCTTTCACTCATCAGTGAAAGCCTGCTTGTATTAAAACACGCCCCCGGGAGAAGAATTCTTTTTTTTATATTGTTTCTCCTCCTCCTCGGGGGTGCTATTGCCGGAATGGACGCGGGGAGGGATTTCGGAGGCGGCAGGATGGTTGGAACTCTTCTCTATTTTGGAATTACCATTTCCACGCTCGTTATTTCAAGCTGGGGGAAAACAGTAGCCTTTGACCGTCAGAATGGAAAGGTGGTTTTTACTTCCGCCATTTTCCTTGTATCTGTTTCGATTTCAAGTCTCAGCTTTGAGGCGATTAAGGGAATTGTCCTGGAAAGCGTCTCCCTCATGAAGAGTGACTCGGCCCCCCTGGGCCGTCGATTTTCTCAATTCATGGAAAACAGAAGTACCATCTACAGGCTTTATATTGAAACTGATGAAAAACGGATTCTCCTTGAAGACGGCACTCACTTCCAGGATTTTGAGGAAACGGCACGGGGAATAGCGGGGTTTCTGCAGGTCCCCTTTAAAACCAGGGAATTATAAGGGGGAAAAATGTACAAAATCCTTGTAACCGACGACCGGTTTGGCTCCTATGAAGTTGAGGAGGAGGTCCTCCGGCCTCTGGGGGCGGAAGTTATTCTTCCCGGGAAGGGATTTTCCCGGGACTTAAAGACTGCTGATGGCGTTCTCTTAAATCAGTTTCCTCTCACCGCGAAACATATTGAGACCATGGACCGATGCAAGGTTATCTCCCGGTATGGGACCGGATATGATAATGTAGATGTAGCAGCTGCCACAAGCAAAGGGATCTGGGTCGCCCGGGTCCCGGATTACTGCTATGAAGAGGTAGCGGACCATGCCCTCGCCCTCCTTTTATCCTGCGCCCGGAGAATCCCCTTCACTGACAGAAAGGTCCGCGAGGGGGCATGGAATATTCACGCGGGGCTTGGGGCCTCACGAATACGCGGAAAGGTCCTTGGGATTATCGGATACGGAGGCACCGGCAGGATGTTTCACCGGAAGGCGTCGGTCCTCGGCTTTTCCCGGATCCTTGTTTGCGATCATCACGCGGGGATAAATGATTTAGCGGTACCCCACGGGGAGATTGCCGGTTGTGACAGGCTTCTCGCGGAATCCGATTTCATCTCCCTCCACATCCCGATGCGGGAAGAAAACCATCATCTCATCGATGAAAGCGCGATCAACCTCATGAAACACACGGCCATCCTCATAAATACCTCCAGAGGTGGTATAGTGGAGACAGAGGCACTTGTAACCGCTTTGAAGGAGAAAAGGCTCGACAGCGCGGGGCTGGATGTTTACGAGCAAACCCCGCCGGACGCGAGTCTCCTTGCACTCGATAATGTTGTGCTTACGGACCACTGCGCGTACTATAGCCGGGAATCTCTGATCGAGCTGAAAACGAAAGCAGCCCGGAATATTGTTGCCGTCCTCTCGGGCAGAGAACCCGTTTATCCTGTAAACAACATATTAGGGGGAAGGCTGTAGGTGGATAGGCTGTAGGCTATTAGG